>JAFGFZ010000471.1 GCA_016930815.1 Pirellulales bacterium
GACCAGGTTGTCGATTTCCAGGCCCTCGTGGGCGACAAGATCGATAACATCCCGGGCATCCCTTTGATCGGGCCTAAGATTGCTGCCGAACTGCTCAATCAATACGGCACTCTGGAACAGATTCTCGACCATGCGGACCAAATCAAACAAGGGAAGCGACGTCAGAACCTGATCGATTACCGCGATCAGGCACTCCTCTCCCGTCAGCTGGTTGCCCTCGATCGCAACGTGCCTCTGGAACTGGATTGGAATGCCGCGCAAGTTGGTGGCCATGACCCGGTTTTACTGGGCCAGCTTGCGGCCGAATTTGGCTTCCGCGGATTAGGCGAACGGTTGGTCGCCTTGGGGGGGAGCCAAGCGAGGTTGCCAACTTGGGAAGCCGACTATCAGTTGATTCATTCACCGGAGAAGCTCCTGTGGCTTGCCAGGGAACTGGCAAAGCAATCCATCGTTTCAATCGATACCGAAACGACAGATATTTCACCCCGCTGGGCGGATTTGGTGGGTTTGTCCTTTGCATGGCGACCGGGTGAAGCCTTTTACGTTCCGCTGCGGGGACCGTCCAGCAAGGAAGAGGCCATTGGCGACTCTTCTTGCCATGAGTCCGACCTGCGGCAGGCTCCATCCAAGCCCAGAATTCAGGAACCTTCCAATCCATTCGGTATGGCCCCGGATGAGATCCTCGATATCTTACGACCGGTCCTTGAAAATCCTGCCATTGCCAAGATTGGCCAGAATCTCAAATACGACATCGTTGTCCTCCGTGGAGCAGGGATTCGGGTCCAGGGAATTGCCTTCGACACCATGGTTGCCGACTATCTCCTCGATGCCGGAACTCGAACGCATCGCCTGGACGACCTGTCACGGCGGTTCCTGGACCACAGTCCTATCCAAATCGAGGATCTCATCGGGAAAGGGAAAGCCCAGAAGCGAATGGATGCGGTTCCCGTGGACCAGGTGGCCGAATATGCCGCCGAAGATGCCGATATCCCGCTGCGGCTCTTCCCGATCCTGAATCGCTTGCTGGAACAGGACGGCCTCGAGAAACTGAACGCATCGGTTGAAGTACCACTCATTGGTGTCCTGGCTGAAATGGAATTCAACGGGATACGAGTGGACACGGATCGACTCGCCGTTCTGAGCCGCCGCTTTGGTGAGAAGGCCGATATGCTGGCCGCCCAAATCGAGGAACTGGCTGGCCATCCACTGAATATCGACTCGCCCAAACAGCTTGCCCAAGTCCTCTTCCGTGAACTTGGCCTGCCCGTAATCAGAAAAACGAAAACGGGACCAAGTACGAACGTCCTTGTTTTAGAAGAACTGGCATCCACGCATCCCCTGCCAGCGCGAATCATGGAATATCGGCAGTTTACAAAATTGAAAAATACCTATGTGGATACACTACCGGATCTCGTCCATCCGGAAACCGGGCGGGTGCATGCGTCGTTCAATCAGGTCGTGGCTGCGACTGGACGGCTCAGCTCAAGTGACCCGAACCTGCAGAACATTCCGGTTCGAACCGAGGAGGGGCGAGCCATTCGATCGGCCTTCACGGCGGGGCCGCCGGGGTGGAAACTCCTTGCCGCGGACTACTCCCAAATCGAATTGCGGATTCTCGCGCACTACTGCGGGGACGGAACCCTCCAAGCGGCCTTTGAAGAAGACCAGGATATTCATACTCTCGTGGCCAGCCAGGTCTATCATGTCCCGGTAAAGGATGTGACCAAAGTCCAGAGGCAAAGCGCGAAAGCAGTCAATTTTGGCATTCTCTACGGCCAAAGCGCGTTCGGACTCTCAAAGTCATTGGGAATTCCCCTCGACGAAGCAACAGCATTTATCGATGCCTATTTTTCCCGCTATCCAGGCGTCGATCGCTTTTTCGCCGAAACGTTGCATGCCTGCCATGAACAGGCCTATGTGCGAACCATCCTCGGCCGGCGGAGGTCCATCACCGGAGTGCGGCCGGCGGAACTCCTCAAGGTCCGGGATGGCCGGTTCTCAGCCCGGCAGTTCAACTTTGCCGAGCGAACGGCGCTCAACACCGTTATTCAAGGCTCCGCAGCCGACCTGATTAAATTGGCAATGCTCTCCGTCCATCGCCAACTTACCGACGAGAAACTGGCGGCGAACATGCTCTTGCAGATCCACGATGAACTGGTCTTTGAAGCCCCCCAAGAGGAACTCCACCGATTGGCCTGCCTTGTCCGCACCTCCATGACCAGTGTCCTCTCACTCAAGGTCCCCTTAAAAGTCGATATCAAAACAGGTTCCAACTGGGCCGACTGTGAAGCATATTACTGAAGACGGCACAGGTCCGGCGTTGAAAGCTGCTGTGTCACAGCCCACCGAACCACAACATCTTGTTCCCAATCATTTTACGTCTTCTGGCCAACAGCCCAAAATTCGTTGGTCTGGACCTATTTGCAGCATCGCCATCAATCAAGTGTTTGCAGGATTGCAATTGCCAAGTCTGAATCCATGAAAATCATTGGGATTGTGGGTGGAATTGCCAGCGGGAAGTCCCTGGTCGCGGCCGAGCTTCGGAGGCTTGGAGCGGGGCAACTTGACGCAGACCGAGCGGGTCATGCCGTCCTCGATCAGCCCCAGATACGGGCTACGTTGGTGGCCCGTTGGGGCAAAGACGTGCTCGGATCCGATGGGAAGATCGATCGATCGGCAGTTGCGAAAATCGTATTCGCTCCCACCCCAGATAGTCTGACCGAACGCCGGTTTTTGGAGAACCTGACCCATCCTCGAATTCGCCAGAGGCTTGAGGAGGAAACGGCGACAATGGCCGCCCAAGGTGCCCAGGCCGCAGTCTTGGACGCCCCGCTTCTGATCGAAGCTGGCTGGATTTCACTCTGCGATTATCTGATTTTTGTCGATGCGCCACGTAGCGTCCGGCAACAGCGGGCGGCGACGCGTGGTTGGTCTTCGAGCGAATTCCTGGCCCGCGAGGCAACGCAAGCAAGCATCCATGAAAAACGAACCGCAGCAGACGCGGTTGTCGATAACGGGGGTACCATTCCAGATATCCGTGCCCAACTGGAGCGACTTTGGCAATTGTGGATAGGGAACGATAACACACCCGGACCTGGCGGGGACGCCAGCACCGGTTCCAATCCGTCGGATCCGGCTTGGGGATAAAAAATTAAAAAAATTTTCCGTTCCGATGTGCCCAAGCACCTTGTTTTAGAGTAAACTAGTAGCGCTACTCGGACTTGGCTGCATCCTGCCGTATGCGATTGTTTCACCGCGGGCTTCACCGCGAAAAGAACTAGGCCCATCGGCTTGTCCCCCGAGCCTTTGCATACAGGATTCAGGATAGTCTCGTTCGTGGCTGTCTTTCGCACAGCCGAGCCGGAACACATGACTACTTAGTTGGAAAGAAGATGTTTTCCTGTTGGATCCGATTCGAGGCCACCTGAACAAACGTGCGCTAAAATTGGATTCCAATCAGGAGCGGGACAACTCCTTTCCAACCGGATTCGGATGGAACCGTCAACCCTTCCTTAAATCGCCTTTCGTGCGGTCATTTCCTAACGCTTCTTCTCTGGAGTATATGCTGTCATGGCTGAAACCAGCAAACGGCGGCAACGGCGCAGTGGCACCGGTGGACCTCATATATCTTTGCATTGGTCGCAAGGGAACGGGACACCGACCGCGGATCCCGGACGATTGGCTGAATTGGAACGTGAAGAGCCTCTGTCGATTGCCGAACAATTCGACAAAGCCGCAGAGGCGGTCCGGACAGGGAATGACAAATACAAGCCCGGTGCGCTCCCTGGAGCCGAAGTGCATGTGGCCCAGTTACAGCAGATGACGATGGTGCAATTGCTCGAAGAGGCTAAACGAGAAAACCTCGAAGATATCAGCGGTTTGAAAAAACAAGAGCTGATCTTCCGCATCCTGAAAGAGCGGGTGAAATTTAAAGGGCTCATGTACGGCGAAGGAACTCTCGAAATCCTGCCCGATGGTTTTGGTTTCCTCCGCAGCCCGGACTATCATTATCTCTCCTGCCCGGACGACATTTATGTTTCACCGAGCCAGATCCGCCGATTCGGTCTTCGTACTGGCGTCACGGTGAGCGGCACGATTCGCCCTCCAAAAGAAAATGAACGCTATTTCGCCCTTTTGAGAATCGATGCGATTAACGACCGGAATCCAAATGAATTGGGGAAGGGAGTCCATTTCGATGATCTAACCCCACTCCATCCAGACGGCCGTATTGTCCTGGAAACAATCCCGGACGAAATTGCCATGCGGGTGGTCGACTTGATTGTACCCATCGGATTCGGACAGCGCGGCTTGATCGTCAGCCCTCCTCGCGCCGGCAAGACGATCCTGCTACAAAAAATGGCCCAAGCCGTTTTGATCAACTACCCGAACGCCTATGTCATCATGCTTTTAATCGATGAGCGGCCAGAGGAAGTGACCGACATGGAACGGGAAGTCAAAGCCAAAAACTGCGAAGTGGTCAGTTCGACATTTGACGAACCGGCCTCGCGGCATGTCCAGGTCTCCGAAATGGTCCTTGAAAAAGCCAAACGCATGGTCGAATTCGGCCGCGATGTCGTGATCTTTCTCGATTCGATCACGCGGCTGGCCCGGGCATGGAACGCGGAATGCCCGCATTCCGGGAAGATTCTTTCCGGTGGTATTGATGCCAACGCGATGCAGCGCCCCAAACGGTTCTTCGGATCAGCCCGCAAAGTGGAAGAAGGCGGGTCCCTGACGATCGTTGCCACGGCCCTGATCGATACCGGCAGCAAGATGGACGAAGTGATCTTTGAGGAATTTAAAGGGACCGGGAACCTGGAGATTGTCCTCGACCGGCGGCTCGTCGATAAACGGATCTGGCCTTCCATCGATATCAATGCTAGCGGTACCCGCCGGGAAGAAATGTTGATGGATCCTGAAGAACACCGCCGCGTCTGCATGCTCCGCCGCGTCCTGAACGATATGAATCCCACCGATGCGATGGATCTCTTGACCACCCGGCTCCGGAAGACCCAGTCGAATGCCGAGTTTTTGATGGGATTGAAAGAATCCTAACGCGGCAAGCACGCAACCATGGAAAAGAAGCC
>JAFGFZ010000071.1 GCA_016930815.1 Pirellulales bacterium
ACAAGGAACGAAACAAGCTCGTCAAGTTTGGCTCGAAACTGGGCAAGGCCCTTGGCGAACTGGTGACGATCGTTCACCCGGAAACACGGCGCCGCTGGATTCGCGAAGCCCGCAAGCCCGGTAAGAAGAGGCCGGTAAAGCAGGGCCGCCCGCGGACCAAAGAGGAAATCCGCGAGCCAATCATCAAGCTGGCCCACGAGAACGATTGGGCTATACCCGAATCATGGGCGAACTTAAGAAGCTGGGCATCAAGCCACCGTCACGTAACACGGTCAAGAATATCCTGAAGGAGAACGGGCTCGATCCGGGGCCCAAACGAGGCGTTGGTACTTGGGACGAGTTCCTGAAAATCCACGCCGCGACCCTCTGGCAATTCGACTTCTTTTCCAAGAAGGTGTTGACAGTCAAGGGCTTCCGCGATCTGTATCTGCTGATCTTTCTCCATGTCGAGACGCGTCGTGTATATATCACACCTTCAACATTTCATCCGAACGAAGCTTGGGTACACGAGCAAACCCAAGCTTTCCTCAAAAATGCCCATGAAACCGGGCTCGGTGCCACGGTTGTCATGCACGATCGTGACACCAAGTTCACTGTATCGTTCGACGAGATCTTTCAATCTGCCAACCTCGAAGTGAAGACCGCGGCCTATCGCTCACCGAACACAAATGCTTTCGTTGAGAGGTTCATCCAAATGCTTGAGCAGGAGTGTTTGGACTACTTTATCGTTTTTGGTCAGGAACATATGGATCATATCGTGTCCGAGATGGTGGCCTATTACCATGAGAAATAGAGGCAGTTCTGGGTACATGAGCAGCTGCCGAGTGATAAGTGGTTCAAGTATTCGCAACTAGCCATCAATGGATAGGAAAACAGCCTTTATGGCACTTTCCCCTGGATCCCAATGCGGGACAGATCACCGAAAAAAGAAATACTCCCAGTACTGGACTCCGGTGGATGGTGTAAAATACAACTGGCTTGTGCCTGGAGCAGTTTCAGGCCGAATCCAAATGGGAAATGCCGGATGGAACAACAAAATCAAATGCGGTTTGTTACTCTCACGTTGATCATGTCGATCGCCATGGCATCGAGTCGCCCCGCGACTTGCGATGATTGGCCTCAATGGCGCGGGCCGAATCGCGACGGGGTATGGCTCGAAACGGGTCTGGTAGAGCGGTTTTCGAGTCCACGTTTGAAATTGCGTTGGCGGGCGCCGATCTCCAGCGGATACAGCGGTCCCACGGTGGCCGGCGGACGCGTCTATGTCACGGACAGGATCGTCGAACCGGAGGAGACCGAACGTGTTCACTGCTTCGATTGGGAATCCGGCCGCGCATTGTGGATGCACGCGTATCCTTGCCGCTACGAGAACGTCGGCTACACTGCCGGGCCGAGAGCGTCTGTGACGATCGATGAGCGCTTCGTATTCTCTTTGGGGACCATGGGCGATTTGTATTGTCTGGACGCAGCGACCGGCAAGGTGCATTGGAAAAAGGACCTGCGAGTGGACTACCGGATCGATGTTCCAACCTGGGGCGTGGCCTCGGCACCGTTGGTAGCTGGCCGGCTGCTGATCGTTCAGGCTGGTGGTGCCAACGGAGCCTGTATCTTGGCAATGGATAAGAGTGGCGGTGAGGAAATCTGGCGTGCGCTCGACGATCGAGCATCGTACTCCGCGCCGATATTGATCGATCAGGCCGGCCGGCGCGTACTGGTTTGCTGGACCGGCGACCATGTTGCCGGGCTCGATCCCGAATCGGGGCAAATCCACTGGAAACATCCATTTCCGCCAAAACGCATGGTGATCAATGTCGCAACTCCCGTGGTCGACGGGGACCGCCTGTTCGTTTCGGCATTTTATGATGGTTCGTTGATGCTGCGTCTGAGGCAAGACCGGTTGGCGGTCGAGCAAGTCTGGCGGCGCTGCGGCGCGAATGAACGCCGGACCGACGGTTTGCACGCGATGATCAGCACACCGTGCTTGCAAGGCGACTACGTCTACGGTGTCGATAGTTATGGCGAGCTCCGCTGCTTGGACGCGAAGACGGGCGATCGTATCTGGGAAGATCTGACCGCGGTGCCTAACGAACGTTGGGGTACGATTCACATGGTTCGTAACGGAGATCGAATGTGGATGTTCAACGAGCTCGGTGAACTGATCATCGGCCGTCTCTCGCCTAGCGGTTTTGAAGAGATCAGCCGCGCGAAGCTGATCGAACCGACAACAGGCCAATTACCGAGACGCGACGGTGTTTGCTGGTCCCATCCCGCGTACGCCTACAAACATGTCTTCGCCCGCAACGACCGCGAACTCGTCTGCGCTGACCTGGCCCCCGAAAAGTAGCGTGTTTGCCAAAGTGAATCGCAGGATGATTCGAATGAGTGGAGTGGACGATTGGCGGTTGCCTGAGTTTGCCCAAGAAAAACATCATGTTCCAAAGACACTTGAAACGGTACTTGACTCGATACGTCGTGTTAGCGCTCATTCTGGCGGGCACGCTATGTGTCGAATTGCGTCGACAGAGCCGCCTGAGTCGGAGGTTGGGGCTAGAGGATAGCGCTTGGCGTCTATCCTATGAGATCGAAGGCGAAGCGGAGAATGCCGGCGGTGCATTTCAAGTATCCCTTCCCATCGAAACATCCCACTGTCGTATTTTCCACCAAGAGCTTCGATCGTCGAATCTCAAGATGAATTCCCCCATAATCCTTCGTGACTCGGTTGAAATCGTTGCTGTCGCTGAACAGAAAGGCGAATGCAATTTGGCACTTCTATTTGACCTGCATCTCCGACCGCATGCCACGCAACAAGCGATCGATGTGCCGGTCTTGCTATCAGCACTCGATAGGGCCAAATATGTCCGAGATGAGAAAGATACTCAAATCAACAGCCCTTATGTTGCAGAAACATTGAGGAATATCATCGCGAAACAATCAGGCAAACATGATTTGATCGATGCAATTCATGAATACTGCCGTATACAAATAGTAGTCAAAAAAAACGGAGCCCCCGATGATGCAGAGGGAACCATTTCCCACAACTCCGGTACGCCGCTCGGTTGCGCTCAGGCGATGACTGCGCTTTGTCGCGCGAGTGATATCCCGGCACGTGTGGTGGCCGGCTTTGAAGTCAAACCTGTCAAGGAACTCAGTCCACACATCTGGGTGGAAGTCTTCGCAAACAATTCCTGGATCCCCTACGATCCGACGAATGGTTCCGCGCGGCAATTGCCGCCCCAATATCTCGCGATCCACCATGGTGGCAATGAGATTGTCACAGCTTCTGGGATCGATGATTTGGAAACGGAGTTCACCATCGCCCGACTCCGGGGTGTGCCTCATGGCATCAACTATGGGAATCGCCAGTTCCTTGATGTGTTGGACTTGACGCGGCTGCCATTGCAAATGCATCGAGCCTTGTCCTTGATTCTGCTACTCCCATTTGGGGCTCTAGTGACTTGCATCTTTCGTAATATTATTGGTATTCAAACTTCCGGAACATTCACCCCAACCTTGCTTGCGATTTGTTTCATCTTCGCGGATTGGCGTACCGGGCTCACCGTACTCATCGCCGTGGTTCTGTTGGGATTTGCCACGCGGAGCATGTTGGAGCCCCTTAAATTACTCATGCTTCCCCGTTTGAGTATCCTTCTGACGTTAGTGGTCTGCTGTATTGTTTTCGGGATCTCACTGTTGGATTACCTCCGCCTGACACCCGGAGTCCGGGTTATGTTGCTGCCGATGGTCATTCTGACCATGATCGTTGAAAGGTTTTACATAACAAGCCAGGAGGATGGAATCTCGGTGGCTGTGCAACATCTGGCCGGTTCATGTATCGTGGGATTTTTTTGTTATCTCGTGCTGAGGTGGGAAGCTTTGGCAAATATGGTACTCATCTGTCCGGAAATCCACTTGGTCACCGTGGCGATCCTGATGCTTCTCGGCCGCTACACGGGCTATCAGCTCATGGAGCATTGGCGTTTTCGTGATATGGTCGAAATGGAGAAGTAGGAGGGAACTGGCATGGCTCGATCCCGGTGGCGACTGTGGGCCTGGACATCTGAGATGCGGCAGAGTGGCGTTCTTGGTATGAACGAGCGCAATGCGTCCTATGTGCTGCCATGGAATTCACGAGAATACTTCCCTCATGTCGATGACAAATTATTAACCAAGAATATCTGTGCGAGAGTAGGTATACCAATTCCACGAACTTTTGCCGTGGTTGAACGGCAAGGGGATATTCACCGTATTGCCAACCGGATTGGTAATTACCTCCGATTTGTTGTGAAACCGACTCGGGGTAGTGCTGGCCGCGGAATCGTCGTGATCGCGGGTCGAAGCGAGGATGGATGGATAACATCTAGTGGAGATAAAATCTCCATCACGGATCTACAATATCATATGTCGGTGATTTTAGCCGGCTTGTATTCCTTGAGTGGGCAACTGGATCGAGTCATTATCGAGCAGCGCATCCTACTCCACTCGATTTTTGAACGTGTTGCTGTTGGAGGCACACCGGATATTCGTGTGATCCTCTATCGTGGAGTGCCGGTCATGGCCATGGTACGGCTACCAACAAAGGCTTCACGAGGTCGGGGCAACTTGCATCAAGGCGCCTTGGGGGCGGGTGTGCATCTTCAGACAGGTGAAACATTTGGCGGGGTTTGCCGGAATCACGCCACGGATGTCCATCCCGATACGCAACAACCTATTGCCGGCTTGAGGATTCCGCAATGGAACGAACTGCTGCGATACGCCATGTTACTCTCCGACAACCTGAAGTTGGGTTTCCTCGGGATCGATTTTGCGCTCGATGCCTATCACGGCCCCGTGGTCCTCGAAGCGAATGGCCGACCAGGATTATCGATTCAGATAGCGAATCGAACCGGCCTCCGCCATCGTCTGGCTAAGATTAACTCGATGCTCCATATACCTTCTTTGTTGGATGAACGGATGGCAATGATTCCAGGACTCACAGAGTGCTGATAGAAGCTCCTCTACCCATACCGTGATTATGTTGTCGGTGATCCATTGCCGTTGGAGATCGCGTTGGATTACAATCCCCAAGAGGCGGAGTCAACTCCCGCTCCGCGGCTCAGTTCAACCAAGTTTTATCACCCACGGCTGCGC
>JAFGFZ010000072.1 GCA_016930815.1 Pirellulales bacterium
AACTACAATGTCGGTTACAGTACTGCCATCTATGATGACCTGGGATCAGGTGTGAACTATGGAGACTTCGTTGTTTCAGTGGCAGGATCCCATTTAGATGTCCTCGACTTCTCTCTGAATGCTAATGCATTGGCAGACCTGAATACTGCGATTGGAAATCGTGATACATATTTCTCGATCGGGGGGACACTTCTTCCTGGGCAGGGTGGGGTAATTCCCGAACCGATCACGTTCGTCGTTTGGCTGCTATTAGGTTTCTGCGGCCTAGGTATTGCACGCTATCGAATGAGGTGTAGGGCTGATTCTTGAGAATATTCTAATTCTCTTCATTGTGGATAATGTATTTATCTCTGGCGAAGGGAATTGAGAACCGTTAGCGTGCGATTTCGGTATGCCGGGTTTCGCGGATCATGGTGACTTTGATTTCGCCGGGGTAGGTGAGACGCTCCTCGAATGCCTTGGCGATATCGCGGCAAGTTTTGGCAGCCGAATCATCGGTCGTGTCCTTGCTCTTGGCGATGACCCGAACTTCGCGGCCGGCCTGGATTGCGAAGGCTTGATGCACATCGTCAAAACTCATGGCGATCGTTTCTAATTCTTCCATGCGTTTGATGTAGCGATCGAGTGTTTCACGGCGTGCACCGGGCCGGGACGCGCTGCAGGCGTCCGCCGCTGAAACAAGGACTGTATAAGGCATGTCACAACGAAGGTCGTCGTGGTGCCCCAGCGCGGCATGGACAACTTCCGGCTTCTCGTTATATCTTTTCAGCAGATCCGCGCCAATTTTCGGGTGCCCCCCTTCGGAATCATGATCCGCCGCCTTGCCGATATCATGCAGCAACCCAGCACGGCGGGCCAGTTTTCCGTTGAAGCCCATTTCATCGGCGAGCATCCCGGCAACGAAGGCAACTTCTATCGAATGCCGCAACACGTTCTGGCTATAGCTCGTCCGGTATTGCAGTCGGCCGAGCATCTGAACGATACGTGGATGCAAGCCATGCACATCGGCCTCTTGGACAGCTTCCTCGCCATAATGTTTGATCTGGGCCTCGATTTCGCTCTCGGTCTCGGCAACAAGTTCCTCGATACGAGAGGGGTGAATTCGGCCATCAGCAATCAGTTTGGCGAGTGCAAGTCGAGCCGTTTCCCGGCGGACCGGATCAAATGCGCTGACAATGACTACTCCCGGTGTATCGTCAATAATGACATCGACGCCCGTGATCTTTTCAAATGTTCGAATATTCCGACCCTCGCGCCCAATGATCCGGCCCTTCATCTCGTCGTTGGGAATATCTACCGTACTGGTTGTTGCCTCAGCCGTGTGGGCCGCGGCAAAACGCTGGATGGATGTGATGAGCATCTCCTTGGCTTTTGCATCACAGGTTTCCTCGATCTGCTTCTCGTGTTTGCGAATAATCGCGCCCTGTTCGTTGGTTAATTCCGTATCCAGCTGATTGAGAAGACGATTGGTCGCTTCGTCCCTATTGAGCCCGCTTACCTCATGAAGCGTCTGTCGTTGCAGGTCGAGAAGATCGGTTAATTCATGTGTTCGACGCTTGGCGTCGTCCAGTCTTTCCGCGAGTTTCCGCTGGTTACTCTCCACCATGCGCTCTTGCTTGGCAAGCTGGTCAGCGCGGAGTTGCAAGCTATCTTCGACTTTATCGAGTTGCCGTTCGCGTTCGTGCAATTCGTTGCGTATACCAGCAAGCTGCTCCTCGATTTTGGCCTTTTCCTGGAGGGCCATTTCCTTGGCTTCTACGGCCGCTTCCATCCGGCGGGCTTTGGCCTCCAATTCAGCCCGATCGATAATCTGAGCTGCCTCTTTCTCGGCGTCCCACTTCCGGAGCCGATCGAGCAGCTTGACTAAAAAGGCACCAATAATCGCAGCCACAATTGCAATCAAGATATCCCAGGCGAGTGCATTGCTGTCGCCCAGGAATTGAAAACCGCCTAAAGACATGGCTCTTGCCCTTTTCACGCTCTATTGGATGGTAGCGTCCTGGAACCATGACCGCACGAACGGCCACTATCACTGGGCAACCCGGGCGCCTTTCAGCGGGATCCAAAAGAGAAGTCCGTCTGCCAGGTAAGAATTGACAGATAACGGAAACCAGTTCAGACAATTGATCTCGTGCGGATGCTGTCGCTCTACCTGTGCCACAACCGGAACGTATCGGCCCGAAGGCAGTCGGGTGGATTCCTTCGCATCGAACGCGATGGGTCCGCTGCAAGCGCTAAACGCTTGCCCCACGGACCGCCCAGGTCGTTGGTCAGCAGATCGAGTCGGAGATATCCCCGGCATCGGTGTCGCATGCTCTGTTCGACAGAGGAGTGTGTCCAACCAAATCCTATCCCAGCGCCTGAAAACTCACGGGGCAGAAATCCTGCCTGAAAAATCAGGCTGCCAAGCAGAACGATCCACAGGACGATCGCCAATTCAAACATCACCACGCACACCTTCCAGGCCAATCGAGTAGCCGAATGCCTTCAATCGCTCGTCAAACGGTTTCACAATTTCTCTTGCATCCCCTGAAGTTGGCGCCGCAAAGGGTTGCCATCCAGGGCACATAAGTATAATTATATCAATAGTTTAGGACCATGGAAGTGCGAAAAATCGCGTTCGGCATGAAAAGCAGTGGTCCAAGGCCCCCTCAACGCGATAATCGATACAATTTCACATGGCTGTCCCAACGCGGCCCGAGGCCGCAATATAATCCGAAATTCGAAGCACGAAATCCGAAACAAATGTAACAGACTCCAATAAAACTGCAAGCACCCGCACTCAGGATAGGGTTGACCCAGATGCTGGATAATTCCGTTCCATCGCTGCCTGCGTTCGAGGAGCAAATTGCCAATTGCTGGCCACCCGAGGAATGGACTGGAATCGGTGTGCTGGTGGCTGTATCGGGCGGAGGGGACAGTGTGGCCCTCCTTCGCTCGCTCCACCACCTTAAGTCGATTCACGGTGGAAGTGGAGAGCTTATTGCAGCCCATTTCAATCACAATCTCCGACCAAGGGCCTCTGACGACGAGGCCTGGGTGAAGTCGCTTTGCGATCGGCTTCATATCCCATTGGTGGCTGGCCATGGAGATGTCACGGCACTGGCGGCCGAGATTGGGGACGGAATGGAAGCAGCCGCCAGGCAAGCTCGGCTTGCATTCCTGGCCTCTACGGCCGAACAGCGTGGAGACCGTTTTGTCGCCACAGCGCATACTGCCGACGATCAGGTGGAGACCATTCTCTTCAGGATCCTCCGCGGCACCGGAATTGCCGGCCTTGCCGGGATTCGCCGAGTTCGTCCCCTCCGCCCCGCGGTCACCCTGATCCGGCCCATGCTGGCACTTTCACGAGAATCAGCCGAGGCTTATCTTCGCCAAATTCAACAAGATTGGTGTGATGATGAAACGAATTCTAGTTTTTCACATGCTCGCAATCGCATTCGGCACGAGCTTCTGCCTTATATCCGTCGGCATTTCAATCACCAAGTTGATAACGCGGTGACACGGCTTGCAAAGCAGGCGGAAGCACTTCACAACAGGCTCCAGGAACGGGTTGACGGACTGGTCGCGGAGTGCCTCCGGATCCAAGGTTTGGATCATGCGGATCCACATGGATCCGCCACCGGCATTGAAATGGATATCGTGCCACTCGCCCAGGAACCGGATATTATCCTCGCCGAAGTGTTTCGAACCGGATGGCGCCGAGCGGGTTGGGCGGAACAGGCAATGACGGAATCCCACTGGCAACGGCTCGTGAACCTCCTACGCGATGTGCCGGTCTCTGGGCGTCAAGCGTTTCCGGGCGGGATCGTGGCGCGACGTGCAGGTAGCCAGATTCACTTCACGACCATGAGCTAGGAACCGCCATCCGAATCGGTGGAAATGGCCTTTAGATTACATGATGGGACCTGTTGAATATGCATAGGCACGTATGGAAACATCTTTCGTACAAGGCCCGCAAGCTGTCCAGAATGGCGACGATGTCGATGTTCGGGCCGTTGTGTGCCCGACTGCGGCCAGCCAATGTTGCGATGTTTCACGTCGGACGGAGTGGCAGTACTGTTTTGGGCAACCTGATTGATCAGCACTCGAAGGTATTCTGGGACAGCGAGGTATTTTTGAAGTACCTTGAACGCCGACAACGTCGTGGCCTCACACTCGGAGAAACGGCTGCGGCTTCAGATGCTGAAAAACTGCTGCGAAGCCGAATGCGCCTGGCAGGTGGAATCATTTATGGCTGTGAGATCAAGTTCTTTCACTTACATCTCCTTAATTTGGAAGTATCGGCTTTCGTCGACAAGCTTGAAGACTTTGGATTTAGCCACTTCGTCGTTCTTCGCCGTAGAAACCTGCTTCGAGTGGTTGTATCAAGTGTCGTAGCACATCATCGCTCACAGTTCCATTCCAGACTAGGTGAACGAGCTGTACTCACCCAGATATGCCTGAACGTCGATTCTGTGAGCATCGACAATGACCAAAAACCTTTGCTCGCGTTTTTGGAAGACTATCAGGCATCATTCGACGCGCTCGATCAACGACTTTCCGGATTGCATAGTCTGATCCTGACCTACGAAGAGGATGTACTCAAAGATCCAATGGTGGCGTATGGTCGCCTGTGTCAGTTCCTGGCGTTGCAAGAGCAGAAGCCCATAGTCCGGTTTGGCAGAACCACTCCCTTCGCGCTACGCGACATCCTATCGAACTTTTCTGAAGTCGAGGCGCGGTTACGGGATACACCTTTTGAGTGGATGACGAAAGATGATTAGCGAAACATCCAGCGTTGGCGTAAAGGCCGACTCCGCTGGGCTGTCCACCGGATCGGGATACCGAGAATTGGCACTCGGGAGAGCCCACGAGCACAAGAACAAATCTGGCTCAGCACGCGCGTTTTGTGGTGGACCAGGACATTACCCTCCGCCACGTTCGTCGCATCTGACATCAGAGACATCTTGTATGGCTCGCAACCCTTGCCGAGGTCGATGCGCTGGATTCCCTGCGAACTGGCTGTTTTGGCTATTTCCACGAGGCAAATCATTCCGGGGCTATAACGAGCCAGATCCGGATTATACGCGGGATACCAGTAGTGCAACACATTCCGTGACCGCATGCCAAAATGTACGGCGGCCAGCTGATCTCCGAAGTAGAGGGCTGAAGGGACGCCGGAGAATGCCTCATCTTGGAAATCGCGGATTTGCTCCAGTAAGTTAACCGCCCACGGAAACGTAAACACGTTCATAAGTTTTTCACGCTCGTATTGCGCGGTTTTCCACTGGATAAGTTGTTGAAATAGACCGGAGTCCGCTGCATGAAACTCGAACCGTACAGGGCCGACACAACGCTCGGCCGCCCGCACATTGCGGCGGATACTAGAGAATCTTTCTGGGCCTCCGCGACGGAGATTGTCCTTATACGCCTCGAATCCACCAGACAGATCGATAAAGGGTGAGGGGACGACAGTTCTATGATAAGAGCAAAACGGTTGCTGATCCGCCAGGAGATGGTCGAACTGCCAGGCGCCAAGTCCGCAGCCCCGGATCAACTCTTCGGCATGGAATGGCATTTCGGGCGTGGTGACCACGCCTTGGAAATCCGAGAGCGGAGTACCCACAGGCCGTCCTATGTTCCACCGGTCACGCTGAAATGGAAAAAAACCAACAATCTGATCATCCATTTCTAGAATGCCTACGGCAACGTCACTTCGTACGGCAGCCACGAATTGGACGAACTCTGGACAAAAATAGGGGCTGTCCAGTTGCGGATTGGCACGCTGCAACTGCGACCAGCAAGCAACGTGCTGGCTTGTCAATTGATCGCCGGGAATGACGGTGATTCTCATGGCCAGAATTATGTTCCCTTCTGATACAGCTCGACATCCTTGGTTTCGGACCGGTGATTGCCTTCCTGTCTGGAATAGAGTCCGTTACGGCACTTCTCGGCCCTCCCTCGGGCGGCTTTGTTTCTTGTGACCTCAATTCGCTGCCGCCGATACCGTAGCATATTTCCCATCAGATGTTTCATTGTGCTGAAGGCGTATGCTTCGATGCGATATTGCGTCATCAACCGTCCTCCCCACATTGTCTTCGCATGAACAACCGTCTCTGTGTTGGCGCCACAAGAGTTGTAGCCGACTGCGTCCGCTTCCTGGAGGTCATTCATCATATAAGCGATTAATAGTTGTGTCGCGCCGGAATGCAAATAGGTGTCAATCGTGCCCGCCATCCAATCGCACGCGCGTCCGCTCGGTCGATGGAGCACAATTCGAGCCGTGGCTGGTTCCCCGTTTGGCGCGTAACAGACATAGACACGGAACGCGTCTGGCCCAAGCAAGTCGTGCGCCATCTCCAAGCCACCTAGCGTTATCCCATAGGAAAAATTTTTCCGCTTCTCGGAACCCGCCAGGCAGGCAAAGGCATGTCTCAAATTATCCGTGCGTATGCAAGTGAATCCCCCCCGGCGAGCCTTGTTGGCATGCTGTCGGACGACTCGATCCGTCTGGCCAAGTTCGAAAGGAAAGTCGATAAAGTCAGTAAATCGTGGCAGGACATGGAACCACGACCAAGCCCAGGGACGCGGATCCGTTATCGCCGGAGAGAACGTCAGCCCACCTCGAATTCCATGAGCAATGATGTCGTCGGCGAACAAACTTCCCAGATCGAGCCATTCTCTCTGCATAAGGCCGATCGTCTCGGTTTCAGTTGGCATGAAATACAACGGCAGATGGGGCTGATAAGGTGGCAACATCAGCCGCCCCTTGCGATTACGATAGCACACGACCCGCAATACCGGTCCCTTCATCCCTTCAGGAGCGTACTCGAAGCGGACCGGCTCGACCTTCCAATAGAGCCCTGTGAATGTTTGCCATTGAGATGTACTTAATGCGGTATCCATATCTGGTGCCCCTTCTAGTTCACTTTTTTCGTGTTGTTCATATGAAATCATGTCTATAAACCTTCATGCTGACCACCAGCACCATGCGTGTCAAGAAAATATAAGATTAGACCGCCGACTGCGCAGCTACCGCTAGAAATCATCCCGATCCGCAGAACTGGGTTGACGTTGCTGTCGCACAGTACATTACAACCAAACAAATGCCTTCACTTCTTGCATGAAAGACTACCACAGATGGTTGAATTATTAATATATTTCCTATATCATTCATGATGAAATAGCTTTCGATTTCTCTTCCAGGTTGCCTGTATGGACTTGCGCCCATCTAATACAAGATCCACCGATCGTTTGCATCGCTTCCGTCGTGGAGACCTCGTCGAGGTGAGGGATCTTGGGGAGATTCTTGCGACCTTGGATACTCGAGGCAAGCTCGATGGGCTTTCCTTCATGCCAGAAATGGCCTCGTACTGTCGAGGCCGTTTTCATGTCCATCGGCGTGCTGAAAGGGTCTATCTGGATGTCCGTCATGATACAGGCAGGATTGAGCCGGTGGTGTTGCTGGAGAACGTCCGCTGCGATGGCTCCGCGCATGGCGGTTGTCAAATGGGATGCCTCCTCATGTGGAAAGATGCCTGGCTGAAACCGGCAAGCACGAGCAAGGAGACCGGCCGTCAGGCGCCAGCTGATTCGCTCCCGGTCTTGGATGCTCCTCCCGCAATGGATGCCGATATGTATTCGTGCCAAGCGACGGAGTTGTACGAGCTGGCGACTCCGTCTTCCAGTTGGAACTTGTGGCTCTATCTGCGGGATTATTTCCACGGGGAAAGGAGCCTGCGCGAAATCTCCCGGATGTTGTCATTGCTCGCCTGGAACCACGCCCGTTGGCGTATGGGTTGGAAACCTCATGGCATCATTCAAGGCCAGCAGAACAGAACTCCGATCGCTGAACTGAATCTCCAGCCGGGCGAACTTGTGCAAGTCAAGAGCTTGCGGGAAATCGTGGTGACGCTTGACAAGCTAGGGCGTAATCGTGGTTTGGCTTTCGGGCCCGAGATGGCCAGCTACTGTGGTGGCACCTATCAAGTTGCAAGGCGGATCGAGAAGAAGATTATTGACTGGTCCGGTCAGATGCGGGAACTGACCCACACGGTTGCCCTCGAGGGGGTGACGTGCAGCGGGATCGCTCAACGCTGCTGCCCCCGCGCCTGTTATCACCTGTGGCGAGAGATCTGGCTCAAGCGGGTAGAGGGTAAATAGGATTCGAGAATCTTTTTCCGCAATATGAAGGGGTGATATCCTATCTGTCTATCTTCCATTGCCGCTGGGGACAACTGCCAAGTGCCTTCTGCGGAGACGTGGAACCGATACCAGAACCGGCAGTTCCAGCTCTTCCTCGACGTCTTGGGGTGTTTCGAGGTGCCTGTTGAACGCGTCGCACGCCAAGGCTAAACCCAATCCCCCGAAGAGTCCTGCCAACAGGCCAAATGCCAGCAACAGAGCCCTGCGCGGCCGGATAGGCTGCGGCTCGTAGCTGGCCGATTGGATAACGCTGATATTCGAGATCCGCTCGGTCTCCATGGCTTGGTCAATGACCGATTGTTCGAGGTTCGTAGCATAAGTCCGATAGCTGGCCTGCTTTAATTCAATCTCACGCTCGAGCCTGGTAATCTGAACTTCGTGCTCATTCAACGCGTTCAGCTCCTGCTCAGCCACCGCCAATTGCTCTTGTAGCACCTCGGCCTTCGTCGTACAGGCCGCCACAGTGCGCTCTTCTTGCAACAAAATCTGCTCAGTCTGCTCGAACAACGGATTTTTGACCGTGGTGACTTGGGTACGATCCGGTTCCTGCTGATCGACAATCGCCTGGGCGGCCGCCAACTGCTGTTCGATCTGCTGCATGACGTGATGTTCTGGCGTATATTTGGTGGCTGCCTCCTCACGTCGGAGTTGTAGGGTGTACAGCTGATTTCGCATTTGGTCGGTTCCCTCGTTTCCAAAGCCGGCCGTCTGATCAGCCTCTAAGCGTTCTGGCAAGCCGAGCAACTGGCTTCGTAAATGTTGTACAATGACATTCGATTCCGCCTTCAATCCCTCCGACTGAAGCAATTCATCTTTCAATCGGCTGACGCGGTCCACCAGGCTCTTGCGCTGGTCAATAAGCGATGCCAATCCGGTCCGTGTTTTGAGTTCGCGAAGTTCATCCTCCTTCTTGTTCAATTCATCGCGAAGGCGCGCTGTCTGTTCCGCAAAGAAATCGACGGCTCCCCGGGGCCGGTTGAGTCGTGCGTGCTCGGCCTGGTACAGGTCCAGCCACTTTGCAACGATGGACCGAGAATAATCTGGTGAGAAACTTTCACAGGAGATCTTGATAACATTCGACTTGCTCACTGGCATGACCGTAATTCGCTCGCCGAGCCATTGAATTGCCTCTTCGCGCGGGTCCGGGACCGCTGACTTCTCACCACCGGAGTTCTTCCCGCGATCCAGGACCATCTCTGGTCCTAAGGCATCGACGACTTTTTCGGCCATCATCCGGCTCTGAAGCACCTCGACAATGGAATTGATCTCGTTCTCGCGCGACTGGGAGATGGCAACAACTGGCTGTTGTCCGAACGTTGCTGCTGTGGGGTCAAGCGTTGCGTTCTCGCGCCCGAGCCTCACGAGCAGCTTGCCTTCCGACTGGTACGACTTTGGTAGCAGAAATGCCGCAGCCGCGACGGAGCCAGTAATGAGCAGGAAGAATGCCAACGCCTTCTTCCGCTGATACAACAGCACCCGGCGAATATCGGCCATTGGGGTTGATGATTTGGCTGATATCATGGGCCCAACCTCGAATGGTGAATTACGATCGATGGAAAAACGTTTTGCCAGTGCAAGATGTCAAGTGGGAGTGCTCGGCGATAGGGTTCTAAGAGATTTTGGCGAGAACAAGGCAGCTGACGATGGAACTCACTTCATTCTAAAAGGGAGTCGACAATACTGCAAATGACGGGCATACCATCCTTACGCTTCCGGATCGTTTCTTCCGCCGGCATCACCCTAGTCTCTGGACAATGTCGGAAAACACCGAACGAACCAATCTTTCCGGGGCCACACCCATTACCTTCCCCGGCCGGGGTGCCATGTTTTCGGAGATTTTGCTTGCGTGGGCCTCCAGGAAGAATTACCATGAGAATTGCGGTTCTGATGTCGTGGAAACGGTGTCGAGCCGCTCTATCCTCGGATTAGAGCGAGGCGTCGTTGTCTGCCATGAGCACGCAATCCTCGCACGCACGGCACCAATCCTTCTCTGGAGTTATTCCGCCGTCATCCCAGACATAAGGGCCGAGTGCCGTGGAGGCGGGGTGAGTTCCATTCATCATGATTCGCGGGACCGAAATGGGCTCTTTCAATGATTGTTGAGACAGAAACCAAGCAAACACAAGAGCAGTTTGCCAAGACTTCTTATTATGAGTCGGATGTCAGCCTCTACTGCAGGGAGTTGTTGCGGGCAATTCCATGGCCCCAGAGCGGAATGGCCAGCCCAGATCGCGCGTTGGGAATCACGAGTGTTTCCCGTGGCGAGGGCGCGAGCACGATCGCCGCGCACCTTGCAGCGACGGCGGCCTCGTGCAATGAAGACCCGGTGCTGCTGATTGATTTCGATTTGACGTGTCCGGCCGTTCATCGCTTGTTTGGAGTGCCCTCTGTTCCCGGATTGGCATGTCTCTTGGACGAGCGCCATCAAGGTCGGTGCCTCGTTCAGCGTTCACCCTACACAAACCTTTCGATCCTCTCCGCTGGTGAAGTGAATGGCAGTCCGGCCAAGGTGTACCATGCAGCCACCCTACCGATGCTATTGCGGGAGATCGTCAGCAACTTTGCCCTGACTATCTTCGACATGCCGCCAGTAGAGCAATCCAGTTACCTAACCCCACTAAGCGGATTGATCGACGGCGTTGTGCTCGTCGTCGAGGCACGGCGGGTCAAACGGCAGGCTGCGTTAACCGCAATAGACCTGCTCAACCGCATGGACCTACCGATTTTGGGAACCGTCTTTAACAAGAGGAGACAACGCCTGCCGGATTGGCTGCGTGCCGGATCGTAGGAGCCAATGATTATGTTCCAGGTCCGGATCATGAAGTCGCCGAGTGAGGCCATCGAGTTGTTCTCCGTGCGGTGTCTATGGCTCTGGAACGTATTGAAGAGCGACCGTTTACCACGCTTGTCACTTTCCCTGTTCATGATTTTTGGGCGAAAAAAGTGATCCCGGCCCATAAGGAGCATGAAGAACATTCTCCTAGCAGGAATTGATTTCTTGGAATCGGCATTCAGCTCAGTGAGACTCCTATGACACAATCCGATTGCCATCCATGGCAGCGGCAAAACTCGCATCAGACGGGATTCCCGGTACTGATTCCGGGGGCACTATACCAGTTGTACGATTCGGCCGGGTACTGGGATGGACTGCAGTTTTATCTGCCGAATCACCGACTGGTCCATTTCCGCCGCCGTCTGGCGTCGATCATGGTAACACCCCTAACCTGGCTGCTGGGCAGCCGAGCCGATCAGCTGTTTGGTATCCTGATGTATCACCGTGTTGTCCAGCCAATCCCATCCATCGCTTTGCCCAGGGAAAGCGTGACGACAAGGCGGTTTCGGCAGCAGATGCAAGGATTGCTTTCCTGGGGCTACCGACCTTGGCCCCTTCGAAAGATTCTCGATTACCACAACGCGGGGCGATCCATTCCACCGAAGACGTTTCTGGTGACGTTCGACGATGGTTACGAATGTATCTACCACGAGGCTTGGCCGATTCTTAGGGAACTGGCTGTTCCCGCCACCGTTTTCGTAACCACGGCATACCTCGATACCGACCACCCACTTTCCTCGGACCGCTGGGCAAAGGAGAACGCAGAACGGTCTCCTGCCATCTGGTGGCGGTCCTTGTCGACAGAACAATGTGCAAAGATGCAGGCCAGTGGCCTCATCGAATTGGGGAGCCACTCCCACACCCATGCCGATTTCCGCACACGGCCGGAGGCCTTGCGAGCTGATCTACAGACCTCCTTGGGTGTTTTGCGAGATCGCTTCCGTTTGAGGGATGCCACATTTGCATTTCCCTTCGGCCACTGCGAGGCTGCCCTGGCGAAGGCAGCGCAGCAGGCGGGGATGCTCTGCGCTCTGACTGTGGAAAGTGAATTGGTGGATCCGCGAAGCAATCCGTTCACTTGGGGCCGCTTCGCGGTCGAATCATACGACACAGCGGCGACTCTGGCGACGAAACTGGGTGGCTGGTATAGCCTGGCGCAAAACGCTTGGTATCGTCTTAGGCGATTGAATCCCAAAAGCGGCCGAGGGCATCCATGAAAACCTGCCCCTCCACTCTCTGCAAAGAAGCCGTACCGGACAGTGGCTTCGGCCGGTGGGCGTGCCGCCTGGTGCACCCTGTGTCTACGATCATCAGTGGCCACTCGGCATTCAAGGGAATTTTATCGGTGGCAGATCAGGGAGTGGTTAGCGCAACGAGCTTCCTGACCAGCATTATTGTCGCTCGTACGACATCCCGTGAAGACCTGGGGATTTACTATCTTGCGTTGACTTTATTCATCCTGGCTCGCGGTGTCCAGACCCAGATCATAACGGCACCCTACGTTGTCTATTGCCCGCATCGGCAGAGGGAAATGATAACTACCTACACCGGGAGCGTGATCGTCCACCAACTCATCTATGCCATCTTGGCAACAATCTGCCTAATCGCCTTGGGACAGGCAATGCAACTAGGATTCGGATTCCAGGCGCTAGCGCCAACCATATGGATCCTTATGCCAGCCATGCCGGCCATCCTGATACGTGAATTCCATCGTCACTATTCGATCAGCCACCTGAAAATCGTGAGGGCCTTGATTCTCGATGGAATGACTTCCCTGTTGCAGTTGAGCCTTTTGTTCTTGCTATGGTATTACAGCAAAATCTCCGTTGCCGGCGTGTTTGCCGTGATGGGCATGGCAGCTGCCATCATCAGCTTGGAGTGGTTTTTTCAGCGGCGGGAGCGTTGGTGCATCGCATGGTCGCAGGTAGCTGCTGATTGGAAAAACAACTGGCACTTCGGCCGCTGGGCTCTTGGAAGCCATTTGGCCGGCTGTTCCACTCCTTATATTATGCCATGGATCTTGGCCACCGTATCCGGAGAAGGGGCCACCGGCCTGTATTGTGCCTGCGGAACGTTAGTCGGTGTGGCGAATGTCTTGGTTATCGGCATGACAAACTACCTCACCCCGAACGCCCGCAGAGCCTTTATCAGCGGCGGGAAAGCAACACTATGCCGTTTGCTCGGTAAGGCCGCCGTGGTCTTTGGCGTCCCCGTAGGCGCTTTCTGCCTGCTCTCCGTGATTGCGGGAGAATACCTGATTGTGTTCGTCTACGGCCCCCACTTCGCAGGAGGAGGGCCGATCCTGACGGTCTTGATGCTCAGCTTATTGGTCACCAGCATCCAAATCGTTGCCGGCAACGGCCTGTGGGCCATGGAACGACCGCAGGCCACGCTTCTCCCCGATACCTCCTCCCTTGCCATTACACTCGGAACAGCCGCTCTGCTTGTCGGTCCCTTGGGCCCGATAGGTGCAGCCTTAGCCGGCCTCGCCGGATCGATAACCGGCGCTGCGATGAAACTGTTTACTTTATTGTGGTTGATTCGATCTTTGCCAAAGGATCCAGCCCTGAATTGCAACGAGCCATGAAACAACCGGAATCCAGTACGATGGCAAACTCCAGCGCAAGCCGGCTGACCCTGGGACTTGCGGTCGTTGTCCTTGGTATCGTGTTTTTCGTGACTGAGCACGATCTCAAAAGGTCGAGCCTCGAATCACCTTCTGTCACTACGGAGGAAATGGAGAACGCTGTAAGAACCGGCACTGTGTTGAGGCAAGTAGGGTTTCTCCTAGTTGCCACGATGGGGCTGTTCTTCCTCCTGCGCCGCCAAGGCTACCTCTTTTATTTCACCGATCCACTCTCTTGGCTATTGATGCTTTATCTGACCTGGTGTGTCGCAAGTCTTACCTGGTCGATGGACACGGTATTAACCGCGAAACGAGTCATCGTCTTGGGCTGTTGCTGTCTCGGCGCACTTGGGCTTGCCCGACAGTTTTCACCGTGCCAATTACATATCCTCGCTACGACGGTTTTGGCAGGATACGTTACACTAGGTATTGTAGTGGAAATCGCGATGGGTGCATTCCAGCCATGGTCTACCGCGTATCGGTTTGCCGGGACAGTGCATCCGAATACGCAAGGCGTGTACTGCGCCGTGCTCTGTCTAGCCGCCGCCACCGCATTATTCGATGGTCGCTCCTTCAGCAGAAACCTTTCAGCACTCATTCTGTTTGCTGCAGTGGCCGTGCTACTGGTCTTCACCAGATCGCGAACGGCATGCGCGGGACTGGCCATTACCTTGGCTTTCCTGGTCTTAATGCGGGTTAGAGCAAAAGTGAGGATCCTTATCGCTGTCACCGGAATATGCATCCTCTGCACCGTCTTGTGCGGTGTCGAACTTGCGAGCGCCGTATGGGGACCTCGCCCAGCACGCCAATTGGCCACAGCCGTCCTGCTCGGAAGAACCGAAAAACTTGAATCTCTCACGGGTCGGATTCCACTGTGGCGCGAATTGTCATCGTATGTCATCGAGCGGCCCTGGCTGGGTTATGGCTACGGCACATTCTGGAGTCCTGACCACATTAGAAAGGTCTCCACAACCTCCGAATGGACGATCAATTCAGCGCACTCATTGTATATGGAAGCGCTTCTCAATGTCGGATTGATTGGGACAGGTCTGCTCCTGACAGCAGTGGTGGTGGCAACGTGGCGCCTCGCCAGACAGTCCCTGGTAAGCGATGGAAGTGGCTACGCGTTTCTAGCAAGCCTTCAGGTGTTCGGCATGGTGACGGGATTACTTGAGTCGGGATTCCTCCAACCGAGGTTCATACCTTTGGTAGCCGCGTCCGGATTGGCGCACGCCGCATTTTGCTCGAGGAGACCTGCAACATCATGATCGATATTGATGTCAGCATCGTCGTCTGCACTTACAACCGGGCCAAGCTCCTCCGAAGTGCCCTGGAAAGCCTAACAAAACTGCATGTCGGGTCTCAGCTTCGGTACGAGATTGTGGTTGTCGACAACGGATCGACCGATGACACTGGGCGAGTGATCGAAGAGGCGGCACGGCAGACTACGGTACCGGTATGTGGCATTCACGAGCCATGCGCGGGCGTGGCTTGTGCCAGAAACTGCGGAATACGCGTCGCGCGGGGTGCCTGGATCGCATTTTTCGATGATGATCAAGTAGCCGAACCCGACTGGCTGTTGGAACTATTCACGATGGCCAAGCGGAAAGCCGCTCGCTGTGTTGGCGGACCGGTTCGGCTGGTCTTGCCGGAAACAGTGTTGCACGAATTACCAAGGCTCTGCCGCCGACTACTCGGCGAGTCGGCAACGGTACGGGAACCTCGCAAGTTCGATCGCAAGTTATCTGCCGGGACCGGCAATCTTTTGGTGCACCGTTCGATCTTCGAAGAAGTAGGCCTGTTTGATGAATCGCTGCACGAAGCCGGCGAGGATGCGGACTTCACCCGTCGTATCCGGGCGGCAGGAATTGATGGTTGGTTCGCACCGTCAGCCGTGGTGCACCACGCGGTTCCGGGTTATCGCCTGAGCGACAGCTACTTTCGTTGGACCTCCACGCGGATCGGGATGCACATTGCCCGGCATGAATGCGCGGAATGGGGGCGAGGCGGCTTCTGGATAATCGCTGCAGCGCGATTTGGCCAGGCGGCACTACTGCATCTTCCGTCGTGGCTAGGGGGGCATCTGCTGCGGTCGCGAGCGGCCCTCCTCAAAGGGCGTTGCCTGCTCTGGCGCGCGCAAGGCTATTTCCGATACATATTTTCACATAGGGTGCGTTCTCACAGCATTCAGAATCACGCCATGTCGCCATGGAACTTTCGCATGGAACGGAAACTCTTCCCGGAGGGCAAAGAGGAAAACAGGAGCCGGACGGAATCTGATCCTCAAGTCTTGTAGTAACTACATGAATCTGGGAGACAAAATTTGGACTCCACATTGGCTACACCCGAATGGCAGACATTTACAGAACACTACTGGCCGGTCAAGGCGGTACCTTTCGAATACGCGCCGCGTGGACCGAATGGGCCGATGCTTCGAGTGGTGTGTTACCTCAACCGAAAGGGACGGCTGGTCCTGCCGCCCTATCAGCCACATCTACCTCTGGAATTTAAGCCGACTCCCACGGATGCGCCCTATCGCCTTCAACGGCAGTGGCTGGAGATTGCCCGGCTCTTCGTGGATGACATGATCTCGTACGGCATTCGGGGGGAAATGACGTTCTCACCGGTCGTAACAGATCCCCGGCCGTGGCTTTGGTCCTGGTTCCGCGTCTCGCCGCGATTCACCGATTTCATCAACTTTCCTTTTGCCATCGACGATACGGACTACCGTGTTCAACAGTTGGCCAACAAGGCGCAACAAGCGGGTTTTGTCTGCCGGATTGTCAGTCATCTCCCGGATGTGATGGTCTGTCTGAGGGGATCAGAGCAGAGGAGGGGATTGACTCATGCCATGACGCTACAGGGCCTGGAAATGGCTCGTGAACTGCTGGGGCCGGAAGCCTTTCGCGCTTATGTATGCTACGCACCTGGCGGCGAGCCGGCCACAGGGCGGATCGTGTTGCACCGGCCTGGAGGGCGAGCGTGCGACTGGCTGGCCGGAACGGTTGAGAAGCACCTGCACTCTGGCGCCACCCAGTTACTGATCTGGCACATGTTCAATGATTTGCAAGAAGCCACAGCGATCGGCTACAACTCCTGCGGCGCCGATCGGAAAACAGTCGCTCACGCGAAGACAATGTGGGGCGGCCGCTTGATGACCCAGTACAACGTCCGGGCATACGACTTCCCCTGCATGAAACATCAATTGGGCAACATGCTGCAGTACTTGAAGCGGCAAGCAGCCGTGCGAAAGGTGAAAAAACGATGAAAGCCGCCATGGTTCCCGCGGGCCACTCGATGGCAGAGGGACAACCCTCCTGCCGTTATCATCAGCCAGTGGATTCCACCCTTTTCCTGGAGTTGTCGATCGGATTCGAGAAGTACCAACGGGATCTTGAACTAACCGGCATTTCAAACACGATCCCCAGGAGGAATCCATGGCAGCGGTAACTGTCTTCATGCCTGTCTACAATGCCCTTCCGTACCTGCCGGAAGCGGTCGAATCGATCTGCCGGCAGACATTGGAGGACTGGGTCTTCTTGATCATTGACGATGGATCGACAGACGGATCGACCGAGTATCTGCAGCAGCTCAACGATCTGCGAATCCGCGTCCTGCGTCAGCCGCACCAGGGACCCGCGGCTGCTTCCCAATGGGCTTTAGAGCTCTGCCAGAGCGAGTTGATCGCTCGCATGGATGCCGACGATATCGCCCATCCCACGCGGCTGGAGGAGCAACTGAGATTTCTGGACGAACATCGCGAGGTCGGGTTGCTGGGAACGCAGATCAGGCCGATTGGCAGCAAGCGGGCTGGAAGGCCGTCCTCGCTGCCCACGGACCATGCGACGATCTTTGCCGACCTGATTCGAGGTCGGCACGCGATATGTAATCCAACGGTGATGTGCCGTGCGTCGCGACTCCGAGAGGCAGGTGGCTACCAGGCAGACGGTGTTCTGGAAGATTGGTCCATGTTCCTGAGCATGGGCGAAAAGGCACATCTTGCGAACCTGGATCGGGTTCTTCTTTCTTATCGTATCCATTCGGGTGCCACCAATAACCGGCACATGGCAGAGTTACGCACGCGAATCGCTTTCGCCTGCGACCGTGCCCGGCGAAGGCAAACAAGGGTACCGCCGATCAACTATGATGAATTTCTTGCTGCCCGCCGGTCGGCGCCACTCTGGAGCCGAATCGTTCACATTCTGGAAGGTTATGCCATGACAGAGTACCGCCTCGCCCAAGCTGAGTACCTCGGTGAGCATCGATTGCGGGGCTATATTCGCCTTGCCTGGGCGGCTTTCTGCTCGCCTCCATTGACGTTCCAGCGGATTTTCCGTGTGGCACGCAAGCGACTGATTGCCCCCCGCCGGGATCAGTACCGGACTTCTGGCTCCCGGGAACCGGGCGAGGTGCCCATCCAGGCAACCGGTATGAAGTGGCCCCCCAAATATGATCTCTTCGGTGTACAAATTAGTGCGACAAACTACGACGAGGTGACAGCTAGGATCTTCCAGGCGATTGGCCAACAGATCCCTGCAATTGTCTCGCTCCAGGCCGTTCATGCCGTCATGACAGCCAGTGGTGATCCTGCACTCCGCAATGCAGTCAATACATTCCAGATCGTGGCGCCGGATGGCCAGCCGGTCCGCTGGGCGATGAACCTATTGCATGGTTCTGGATTACGCGAGCGTGTCTATGGCCCCGAACTAATGCTGCGTATCTGCCGCCGCGCTGCCGACGAAGGTGTCCCGGTCTACCTGTATGGAAGCTCGTTCGAGGTGCTCGGCGCCTTGCGGGCAAATCTGACTGCCAAGTATCCAGCGTTGATCATCGCTGGCGCCGAATCACCACCCTTCCGAGCTCTTACAGTCCAGGAGGAGCAAGACGCCGCTGGACGAATCAATCGAAGCGGCGCGGGCATTGTTTTTATAGGCTTGGGAGCCCCGAAGCAAGACTTGTTCGCCCATCGGATCCGTGGCTACCTCCAGGCCGTCCAGATATGTGTGGGGGCAGCGTTCGATTTTCATGCGGGATCTAAAAAGATGGCTCCAGTTTGGATGCAGCGAAACGGCTTGGAGTGGCTCTTTCGCCTGTGCATGGAGCCTCGGCGATTGTGGTCCAGGTATCTCGTCACCAATAGCATGTTTCTAGTGAAACTGACTGCAGCGCTAGTACGCCGCGCCGCCTGTCGCCATGGCAATAAACGCCAGGCAACCCATTCACCTCCGGATCCGACGTGAGGTTCTTCCCTTCTGGCATGCCCACGTTTCGCAGAGGTCCTGATCTATGTCCGATTTCTATGTTGATACATTGATGCGATTACTTCGTAACGGCACGTTACATAATGACATGAAAGTCCTTATGGTTTGCGCCGGGGAGTACGACCAAGACATCGCAAGAAAATGCGGATTTACCAATGTGACCTTATCCAACCTTGACCCTCGCAAACAGGACCAAGCATGCGAGCCTTTCAGCTGGCGATGTGAAGACGCCGAGCAAATGAGCTTTGCCGATGGGGAATTTGAAATCGCGATTGCGCATTCGGGCTTGCATCACTGCCGTTCACCCCATCGAGCGCTGCTGGAAATGTACCGGGTTTGCCGGACCGGCTTGATCGTATTCGAGCCCAGTGAGAATATCTTGACGCGGCTTGGCGTGCGATTTGGGCTTGGCCAAGAGTATGAGCTGGCCGCAGTCGCCGGCACGGGAGGCATGTTTGGCGGCCAACGAAATACCTCAATACCCAACTATGTCTATCGCTGGACCAAGCGCGAAATCGAGAAAACCATTTACAGCTACGCGCCATGGGGTAAACACACCTTATTATACTTTCATCGGCTCCGCATTCCCTGGTATCGCTCCCAGATGATGCATAGCCAATTACTGAATTGGATCTATCTCCTTCTGTCACCTGTGGCCAACTGCATCGTCAGGCTCCTGCCATGCCTGAGCAACAATTTCGCATTTGTTGTCATCAAGCCTAAACTGCCCGAGGACTTATACCCCTGGTTAACGGCCAACGACGGAGGTATATCACTCAACAAGGCCTGGGTCAGCCGACGATATCGTCTTTGAGGTAAGGAACAAGAACGACCAATCAACATCTCCAGCTAACATGCCCCTTTCCCGAAAATGACAGAGGGGATGGTCGCTAGAAGGAGCTTGATATCGTGCCACAATGACTGGCGCTGAATATATTCCAGGTCCATCCGCATCCATTCATCGAACGGAACGGCATTTCGTGCTTTCGCCTGCCATTCACATGTCAGGCCGGGCGTGACATCGAGTCGACGGCGATGCCACTGTTCACATTGGAGCGATTCCTTGGTCGGTAATGGGCGGGGCCCGACCAGTGACATCTCCCCACGAAGGACATTCCAGAATTGTGGAATTTCGTCGATACTCAATTTACGCAGCAATCTGCCAACTAGAGTCATCCGTGGGTCTTTCCTGATTTTAAAGGCAGGCCCATCCTGTTCGTTCCAAGCCTGCAGGTGATTTTGTTCCGACTCAGCATCCAAATACATGGTACGGAACTTGATGATCTGGAACCGCCGTCCCGCCAATCCTTCTCGCTCATGGCGAAACAGAATCGGCCCGCGGGATGTCATCTTAATCGCCACGATGGTAAGGACGATAACCGGAGCAAAAAGCAACAAGCCGCCGACTGCCCCCAAGATATCAACGGTTCGTTTCCACTTAGGTAACGGCCGCATAAAGAACATTGCCATCTGATTGCTTCCCACGGAAACGGGAATATCGATTCCATCGGCAACCTCTTTCTCCTGATGCTCGACTGGAACGTACGAATCATCAGGATAGATAATAATATCGTAATGCGTCGGATGAATGGGAGGTTTCAGGAGTTCTAGCAATTCCTGAGCGACCTTGATTGCACCAGAGCGAGGCGTGTCAGGAAGTAATACACCGATGCATGTATCAGAGAAGTGGCCAGCCGTGTCGGTAATACGTAGCCGGGACTCCAATATTTCGGAGATCCGAAGCAAATCATCCTCGCGCATTGCTTCCACGGGCATTGTTAATAATAAGATCGCCAGCGGAGAATGATTCCGGTCCACCCGCATCCGCTCACATTCGCTTGCAAACTGGAAGGCCCGTTGATCAAGCAGATATCCGAATTCCCGACAGCCTCGTTGATGTTGACACCCTCTCTTTGGCGAAAAAATCCTTCGGAACATAACATGATTCTCTTTGAAGATTTCACACAAGTAGATGGATAAGGCATAGATCTAGGGGACGGCCAAATCCTCAGAACTAGGCACCCAGTGGAAGGGACGGCAATTGGAAAGCCTTTATCCCTAGAGCTTTATGACTCCGCCGGGTAGTTTATAAGGTAGGAAAAATCCACAAATTTTATGTATAATCAAAAATAGGGAGTCTGTCCAGGATTTGGTACGCAATCACTAGGATGGTCTTTGCGCCAACCATTCCATGCCGACGCTCCATGGACTTGTCAAGTTCGTTTTTTGGTACATTTTTTATTGATCCCCTCGCAAACTGCATTTCCGTACCATGTGGCAGCACCCCCCACCTCTATCCGAGGATCCTATCTTGGTGGACTCCTATCGAGTTGCCCTGGATGCCTGTGCGGAGATGGTACTGGTTTTCGACCGGGAGGATCGCTGGCTTCTTGATGCCAATCGGATGGCCAGGTATTGGCTACACAATACTTGCGCCGCTGATCTCGGTAATCGAGTCGACGATTTTCTTACCCTCGAGCCCAATCCGTTTTCTGTCTCCGATGCGATGATTCAATCACCGATCGCGGTCTGGCCTAAGCTGATAAAAACGGCAGTCCACGGGGAAGTTGACCGTGCAAGTCTTCGTCGGATGGCTGTGGTCCAGACCGTCGGGCAACACCTCATTATGGTGATTTCAACCGATCAGGAACGGATAGTGGGTTGTGCCAACCTTGATCCTCTTACTGGGCTACCGGGACGAAATGCCATCATGGAAAGGCTCAAACGGTGGTATTGCGAGACATCAGCGCCTTGTGGATGGCTGGGGCATCATCGAGAACTCGATCCCCCAACACCTGATCCGGTAGGGTCGGATATTGTTCACGAATCCTCCAGCCCTACCAGACCATGCGTTCCGCAACCATCCGTCCCGACCCCACCAGAAGCACACGGCCTTGCGCTACTGTTCATTGATTTGGATAATTTCAAAGAAGTGAACGACCGTTGGGGGCATCTGGCAGGCGATGCGGTTCTTGCTTCCGTTGCCAGGAAAATGGCCTCCTGCATCCGCTCTAAGGACCTCTTTGCCCGATATGGAGGCGATGAATTCGTTGCTCTCCTATCCGGCGTGGTAACGCAGCAAGACGCAGGCCTTGTAGCCGATCGCATTCGAGCATGCCTAACCGATCCTCTGAATATTGATGGATCGACTATTCTCTTAACCGCTAGCATTGGAATCGCGATGGGCAGCGAAGGCTTTTCTTCCCCGGAAGCACTCATTCACGCTGCTGACCAGCGGATGTATTCCCAGAAACACGACCCATCCGGGCCAATGCTGCGTGGCTCGTCCACGGTCTGACAGATGGCTCATGAGATATTCGCTCAAGGCCGCATATGTCACAAACTATGTCACGAGGAAATGGTTTACAAAATAGACGGACTATGCCCAGTCCAATCCGGTCTCTTGCATGACGCGGCTCTCAAAATCCCCGAGCAGGCCACCAATCACATCCCAGCCGCCGGGACGGCGGACTTCAATGTCGCCCTGTCGATTGATCCGAACAATCGTATCGGCGGAAACGCCCGCGGCAGCCAGGCCACCCGGGTGCAATTCGTCATCCCGAACGACCCGTTCGAGCGTTTTGCCTGTCATTTCGATAAACGTCATTGTATGCATGGTCATTCGGTCCGTGTTGATAGGGCCCCATGCGCGATTCTTCGCGGGTGGCCTAAAAGATTTCTAGGGCGTTGCATTCATCGTTTCCGGTTCGCGGGGGTAACTTTTTTCGGGCGAGTTTCCGCGGCCTTTTCCTTCGAATTCGCGGTAGTCGATACCGATGGCACTCCCGGAGACGGCGGAGTCATTTTCGGCAGCAGTTTCCGCTCCGCAATACCCCATAAACTCGATGCGATGAAATAGAGGCACAATCCGCTGGCTACTTTAAAAAACAGAACTCCCATGAAGATCATCATGAAGGTCATCATTTTCTGCTGCATCTGAGCCTGTTCGGTCATTGCGGGGGGCATGAAGAGCTTTTGCTGCATGATGAATAATCCAATGGTTGCAATTGGTAAAAGGTTGAAATACGGCCCCAGCCACCCTTGGATAAAGGCCGGCATGACACCAGACCAGTCCCAAAGCATGTCGGGCGCGGACAGGTTGGAACACCAGCGAATCGATTCCGTCAACAGCGGGGCCTGGCGAAGTTCGACATCAATCATCAGCGCCCGATACAATCCGAAAAAAATCGGTAGTTGCACAAACGCCAAGAGGCAGCCACCCATTGGATTGTAATTGTGTTTCCGCCAGAGTTCTTGCTGTGCTTTGGTCCGTTTTTCCAGATCCTTCTTGTATTTCTCGTTGATCCGGTCCATCTCCGGCTTCAGTTCCTGCATCTTGGCCATGTTCAGAGCCTGTTTCCGACTCAGTGGGAACATGCAGCCGCGAACCACGATGGTTAGCATGACGATTGCGATCGCATAGTTGCCAACCATGCCGTAAAACGTGTGCAGAATGCCGGACATGACCCGGGCAACACCGCCCCAGATTGGCCAACCGTAGTAGACGAGATCCTCCAACGAATAGTCCGGGCGATCGCATGCTTTGTACTTCGCCAGAAGCGACGGCCGTTTCGGCCCGCAGAAAATGGTGTATCGGTCGAACCGTTCGGCTCCTGGCTCTAGATCGATGGGATTCCGGTGCAACCGGCATGTGACGTTGGTGTAGATCTGTTTTCGTTTCTTGGGTTCAATCTTCGGATCGATACGGATCGCTTCCGGCTTCTCGAACCACATTTGGTCCAATGATGCTTTCCGGGGCAGAAGCACCGTCGAAAAGTACTGCGCATCGACTCCGATATATCCAACGGCACTTCCTTTCAGATCGAGCGTGCCTTGATCGGCAATCTGTGAGGCGGAGATTTGATCGGGGCTTTGTCCATCGAAGTGTGTTACGACATCGCGGAGCCCCGCAACACCACTCCCCCGGTTGATCCGGTTGGCATACCACCAACCCTCCGTTGGCAAACCGGTCGGCCCATCGAGCGAGTAGGCTACCTTGCAGGGCCGATCATTCTGGTTACGAACCGTGATCTCGAGAATCAGATGGTAGGCAGGATAGTCGCGATCGGTTCGTTTCTCTTCCGGGACGGGCACGAGCGAAAAGCGTTTCCGGAACTCCAAACGGAATTGCGGCAACTGCTTCGTGAATGTGATGGACGATTCATCTGGATCGGGGGCGATTTGCCAGCGGCCCGTTCGAAGAGTTGTTCCTGGCAAATCGAGCTGATCCGATTCGGCTTTTCGATCATCGAATTGCGTCATGGAGAGGAGGAAGCTGGCCGGATCCGCGAAATCCGCCGGCAACGCCTCTTCACGGGCAATCAAGTTCTCGATTTCCGGCCGCATCACCTCGAGCGGCCGCCGGCCGAGGGTGACATTCAGTTTCTGAATCGTGCCCTGTTTGCGCCGGACGGTGAGGACAATCTCGTGTTTCGGTTTGGTTTTCTTGAGGGCAGAGGTCAAATCGTTCGAGGTCTCGATCGCAATGTCTCCGACCGCCGTAATCACATCATCCGGGGCCAAACCGGCAATAGCGGCCGGAGTCCCCCTTCCAACAACGCGTGCCTCAGCGCCACCGCCCTGGGCATCCTTCCATGCCAGATGGCCCAAATAACCAGACCGGTCGTGGAGATCACGGAACTTACGGCTGGACAGTTCCAGTCGTTGGACCGCTGCTCCTTGATTCGTGAGCGTGGCGAGCATTCGGTAGGGTCCACCCGGTTCCACAGACCCCAGCGAGATCAGCTCCACAGGCGGATCCGCTTCGGGGGCCAGCCGAGGCTCCGGGGGATGGCCAAGATCTTGTTCGGCTACGATCCCAGAATCAGCACGATCGGTTTCTGGACGGGACGTCGGTTCTTTCGATGGGGCGGCACCGCCGCCATGGACTGGTTCGGTATCCTCGGGCACGCGGATATCCGCATCGCCGGCGGCCTGTTGGGCCTCGCCCGGCCTGCGGACCGGTTTCGGGGGTTTCGGCAGAAACCATTCCGCATAGAGCATAAAAATGGCCAGTGAGACAGCCAGCCAAGCGAGAAATCGTTTTTCCACGGAGAAATGTCCTATTTGGGTTTACCGCCCCTCCTTGAGCCGGTCACCAAGAAAATCGTCCAGATCGAGGGTACGATAAATTTTATCGGCTGTCGCTCCAACATCGTACTCCACGCGGCAGAACAATACCCGATTATCCTCCTGGACCGCATAGCACGATTGATTGTTGCCGTCTCGCGGCTGGCCAACCGATCCGACGTTGACCATGAATTTCGGATCACCGATTTCGTAAACATCATGAATATCTTCGGGCGCCAGGAAGTTCAGATTTTCCGTGAATACGCCGGGGACATGCGTATGTCCCTGAAAACAGCCCTTGGTGATCAAGCTGAAAAGCTTCTCCATTTTTTTCTGGTTGTAGATATCTTCCGGAAAGACATACTCGTTGATTGGATTCCGGGGCGAGCCATGGACATAGAGCCAGATATTATCACGGTGGATTCGAGGCAGTTCGCCAAGAAAATCCCACCGGCGAGCCACGGCATCCGGCTTGCCACCTCGCGATTCAAGCTGTTCACGGGTCCAGAAGATGGCTCGCTCAGCACCAGTATTAAAACCTTCGGGATCGAATAAGGCCCCCTGATCATGATTTCCCAGAAGGCAAATCTGACAGGTATCGATCACGATATCCAGACATTCGCATGGATTCGGGCCATAGCCAATGGTATCGCCCAAGCAGAAGATTTCGTCGATCCCACGCCCACGAATATCAGCCAGAACGGCCTGGAGGGCCTCCAGGTTTCCATGGACATCACTTATAATCGCGCGTTTCAAACCGGAGCTCGTGATAGGTCAATCGAATCAGTGTGAAAAAGACTTTCCTCAAAACGCCCAGTCTACGTGGGCTTGTAGGCCGGGGTCAAGCTGTCATGAATATCCTCAGTTTAGAAACATCTGGGCGGGATGCATCCCTGGCGACACTTCGTGGTGAACCGTCCGGCGCACGGCTTCTCCAGATCATTCACCTTCCAGGCCAACGCCGCACCGCCCGGGAGTTGGCCCCGGGCATGCGGGAACTCATTGCAGCCAGCCATTGGGTGCCCCAAGATATTGGGCTGGTTACCGTGTCAATCGGGCCAGGTTCATTCACCGGCCTCCGTATTGGGATCACCGCCGCCAAAATATTCGCCTATGCCGTCGGTGCCGAGATTCTGGGGATCGCAACCCTTCGAGCCGTGGCCCTCCAGACTTTCAGGAGTTTCAATTTTCAGTCCGCATCCGGGTTAGAACTCCAAGAATCCTCGCAATCCGATCCATCCCAATCGCCCTGTCCCGGCCAGATCGGCAGGCCCGCGAAAATCCATGTCGCCATGAATGCCGAACGCGGCCAGGTCTTTGTGGCCTGCTACACACGCAATGCTGCTGGCAACATAGAGCTTGTCGATCCAATCCGGATCCTCGACACCCCCGCATGGATCCGTTCGCTCACACCGATCGATGTGGTAACAGGTCCCGCCCTGGAAAAACTCGCACAAACTTTCCCACGCCCTATTCGGGTTGCTCGGCAGGTTTCATGGCTGCCATCCGCCGCCACGATTGGTGATCTGGGATGGACCGATTATCAGGGTGGTCGCCGCGATGATCTGTGGGAATTGACGCCACAATACCACCGACCAAGCGCAGCGGAAGAAAAACGAGGCTATTGATTCTTACGCCGTTCACGAATCAGGGCAACCATCGGGAGCCCTGAATTTCGCACATACAAACCTCAACCTGGATTCACTGGCTGAGAAACCATTAATGGAACCGGTTTGCCTGCTTACGACGGGCCGAGACAGGAGTGGGTTCCAGAGTTGGAATCAAGGGAATGGATTCTGTTTCTGGTGCCATGATGCCAGAATCCACATCGCACGAATCACATCCGCCATTGAGGGGGCCATTCCAATGGCCACAACAGTCACATGGATCCCTTGAGGCCGGAGGATCGCTAAACCACTCGCTCCAATAGACATCACCGGCGCACCCATTGCATCGGAAGAGGAATCCTAAGATTGGGAAGCAACCCAAGAATCCCGGCCGGCAGGTTTCCATCTGGCAGCTATCACAATCGTCCACGATGACCGGATCGCCACAAGACTCGCAATTCGGTCCTTGGACACAGGGGGCCTGGTCGCATGTCAGAATCGATCTTAGGCATCCACAGCCCATCGTCGAGCCCATGAGGAAGCCGGCTAGAACCAGATAAAAGAGTGGATGTTTCATCGTCTCAACCATCCCTACATTTTCGCACAGCGGCCATTAAATACAGCCTTGCGTCCCCGTACCCTGGAACTGTTATCGTCCCTAGAGTCGTCAAACTCCAAATAATCAGTACAATCCATGTTTCTAGTGCAACCTTTTTTCGAAGTCTCCAGCCTATTGAGTCCAATCATGCATGCATCCGCCAAGGAATTCTTTCACCGCTTATTGGAAACACCCAGTCCATCCGGATTTGAAGAACCGGTCCAGCGAGTCGTTCGGGAATACGCCGCCGGTTTTGCGGACGAGGTGACAACCGATGTGCATGGCAATGTCATCATCTGCTGTAATCCGGGTTCCCCGCGGCGGATCATGTTCGCTGGCCATGCGGACCAGATTGGCCTGATTGTTTCTTACATCAACGACGAGGGCTTCATCTACACAAACACGATTGGCGGCTGGGATCCGCAGCAACTCATTGGGCAGCGGATGACGATTCATACGAAGGCGGGCCCAATCCCGGCCGTGATCGCCCGAAAAGCGATCCACCTGCTCGATGAAGAAGACCGGAAGAAAGTCGTCAAGGCCAAAGAGTTATGGCTTGACATCGGCTCGAAGGACAAGAATGAATCGATCGCGACGGTCCAGATCGGGGATCCGGTGACACTCGAACTGGGCGTGCAGGCAATGGGGAACGATCTGGTCAATTCGCCCGGCATGGACGACAAGGCCGGTCTCTGGGTCGCTGTCGAAGCCGCTCGCCGTGCGATGCAAAAGTCCCTCTCCGTGTCGGTCTATGCCGTGGCTACGGTCCAGGAGGAAATCGGGCTTCGGGGCGCGAAGACGAGTGCTTATGGGATCGATCCCGAGGTCGGTATTGCCATCGATGTGACCCACGCAACCGATTGCCCGACCATCGACAAGACACAGGAAGGCGACGTGAAACTGGGCAAGGGTCCGGTCATCTTTCGAGGCCCCAACATGAACCCAACCGTCGTGGAACGACTTCAAGCGGCCGCCCGCGATGGCGACATCCCAATCCAAATGGCTGCCTGCGGCCGTGCCTCACCAACCGATGCCAGCGTGATGCAACTGACCCGATCGGGTATTGCGGCCGGTCTGGTGAGCATCCCGAATCGGTACATGCACAGCCCCGTCGAAATGATTTCATACCAGGATATCGATCATGCGGCCGAACTCCTCGCCCGTTTCGCCGCGAATATCGAACCGGATGCCAATTTTACTCCACAATAATCCGCGTTTACACCGAATCGCCGCGTTGAATTTGAACATAGCTGGCATACCGCCGGGCATCGATCTGGCCGGTGGAAACAGCCTCTTTTACCCGGCAATGGCTTTCGTGCGTATGGGTGCAATCGGGGAACCGGCAGCTGCTAACGTAGGGCCGAAGTTCCCGGAAGAAGCCGGCAACTTCTTCGGGGATGACATCCCAAAGCTGGAACTGCCGGATTCCTGGCGTGTCGACGACATATCCGCCGCCGGCAAGTGGGATTAATTCGGCCGTGCTTGTCGTGTGCCGCCCTTTCTGCGATTCGCTGCTGACAGCACGTACCGGGAGATTCAAATCCGGATCGATCAGGTTCAGGAGTGATGATTTCCCGACACCACTCTGGCCCGTAATGACACTTTCCCGGCCGCGTACCTGTTCGGCAAGCCGCGCGATCCCCTGCCCAGTAACCACCGATGTCAAGAGAATGCGATACCCAAGTTGACCGTAAACACCTGTGATGGGAAGGAGTGCGGCCGGATCCACCAGGTCGATTTTATTGATGCAAAGGACCGGTTCGATTGCATTCCGTTCGGCCGTGACAAGATAGCGATCCAAGAGATTTGGTTTCAGACGGGGTTCGGCAGCACTGGCAACGATGAGGATTTGATCCACATTCGCGACCAAAACATGCTGCCGGCCGCGGCTCGTTCGGCTCAGGACGCCATGGCGCGGTTCAATCCGCTCGATAATCCCCTCACCTTCCCCGGCACGCCGTACCCAAACCCGATCCCCGGCCGCGATAACATGCCGCTGATCGGTGGTGAGTGTTTTGAGAAGTCGCCGGGTCGCGCAGCTGAGGATCTGCTTATCTTCGGTGCTTACGTAACTCACAAGCCCTTGGACCCGGAGTACCCGGCCCAAAACAGACGAGCACGGATCGATTTCCGGGAGAATCAACGTGCCCGAAGCGTCCTCGATCACTTCAGCGCCAGCCACCGTTCGCTTCCGCGTTAATTCCCCCCGGCCTGAAATCCGCTCGGAACGGGGGTCGGTATCCTCATCGACGACCTCCTGGTGAAATCGCTGGGTAAAGTCCTTGTCGCGCGTACGAACCTCGCGATTCTTTCGAAAGCTAGCCCGAAGATTGCGCTTTTTATTCGACATCCATTCGTAACACGATCGGATTCTTTATGACGCCTGAGCCGCGGAGGCGATCTGCTTCTTTCAAACCGGTTTGTCCGGAAGTTTGATCTGACCCGCCCGGTTGTCGGTTGGATCGTATCGCTTTGCCCGCTCGTAGTCGGTTCTTTCGCCGGTTTTTTCCTTGTCTTCTCCGCGACGCCGTTCGAGGCCAGCCCGGGCAAGCAGGGACTCGGCCATGATCGCCTGGCTCATCTCATCGGGGGGCGGAGGCCCAACGGCTCCCAGGGCATATGGTGAATACCGGACCTCGTAGCGATGCTTGGCGATGACAATATCGTCGCCCGGATCCAGCCGTTTTTCCGTGACCCGCATCCCGTTCACCTTCGTCCCATTGCGGCTCGATAAGTCACGGACGTAGAGATAGCCATCCTTGAATGTCAATTCGCAATGATGGGCCGATACATTGGCGAATCGCAAGACGATATCACAACTCTCGCGGCGGCCGATCAAGAGTTTCTTTTTCAATAGGGGGATCGGATCTCCCCCCCCTTTCGGGACCAGTTCACCAAGAATGCGTTCCACGTTCGACATGCGAGTTTGGGGGTGTAGGATACCTATAATTTATTGATAATAACGTATACTCTTAAACTTTACGAAATGGCCGAATAATCGTCAATAATTTGTTGTTCAAGAGTTTCTGACATAAGCTCTTATGGATCCTTGCGCCACGAATGAACCAGGGCGAGTACGCGGGAGCCCGGCAATTTCCGAGTTGGATCTTGAAATGCGGATTCTTTCGTTGCGCAACCTTACGTCAAATCCCGTTGGATGGGTAAATTCGATGTCCTGGAGAGACGCTGGATATCGTTATTCCGAATATAACTTCTTTCTCAGGCAGCGGTTCGGTGGCCGGATCCAGCGCATCAGCATCGATGGCGGCTTCACCTGCCCCAACCGGGATGGATCGATTGGCACGGGCGGTTGCGCCTTCTGTAACAATCGTAGTTTCAGCCCCAGCCGGCGAATGGTCCGTGCCGGGATTACCGAGCAGATCGACCGTGGGATGGATCGGCTCCGTCTCAGATATCGGAACTGTGCCGGTTACATCGCCTATTTCCAACCTGCAACCAATACATACGCCCCAGTGGAACGGCTCCGTTGGCTCTATGAAGAAGCCCTGAGGCACCCCCATATCGTGGGCTTGGCCATCGGGACTCGGTGTGATTGTGTTCCACCTCCAGTCCTCCACCTGCTCCAAGAAATCGCCGAGCGGACCTATCTCTCGGTCGAATACGGTCTGCAGACAATGCACAATCCAACACTCGCCTGGATGAACCGCGGGCATAACCATGATTCATTCATCGATGCTGTCCAGCGCAGCCGTGGTCTGGGATTTTCCATTGGCGCGCATGTCATACTCGGCCTGCCCGGCGAATCGCATGACGACATGATGGCCACCGCGCGGGAAGTCGGGAGATTGCATTTAGATGCCGTCAAGATCCATAACCTCTACGTAGCCAAGGATACGCGGTTGGCTGATGCGTTTGCAGCTGGTGAGGTGCCCTTAATGTCCCTTGCCGAGTACGTCACGACCCTTGTGGACTTCCTTGAATGGCTTCCACCCGACTGCGTTATCGAACGTACGTTTAGCAACGCACCAGCCGATTATCTTTTAGGCCCCGCCTGGTGCCTCAATCGAGGGGCGGTTCGGGATGCCATCCGTGCCGAATTCGAACGACGGGAAACATGGCAAGGACGGAAGTTCTTGGGATAACAGATTCCTAGGGCAACGCCTTCGTTGTTTTACACAAGTCAATCAAAGCCTCAGCCCCAACGGGGCGACCTTATACAAGCCCAGGGTGCAGAGACGGGAGGGTACCGACCGTCTCGTAACCCTGGGTAATCGTTCCATCATCACCCTTCCCCAAAGCCCCAACGGGGCGGCCCTATTTCAGCCCAGGGTGGAGAGACGGGAGGGTACCGACCGTCTCGCAACCCTGGGATAGGTTGTTTTACGGCTTCAGGATCACTTTCCTTAGATTGATCGCTTGCCAATTCTCCCGGACAGGTATCACGGAAAGCTTGACGAGGCCCGTCTGGTCAAGCGTGATCTGTCCCACCGGGACGACTGTGTATTGATCGTAGTCCCCCGTTGATGGCGCGGTGACGGTGGTAGTCTGATTTCCAGCGATGACACGGAACTGGCTGCCGGAATGCGGTGTGCCAATTTCTACCTCGACGTTCATCGCGCCAGGTTGAGTCACATGGAACGACCATTCGATCCACGCCCGAGGATCGAGCCAGTAGCCGATATTGTCCTTTTTACCTCCCGATTCATAGGCCGCATGTTGGCCATCGCCGGGATTGTGGATCGCGGCATCGATCGCTTTGAGGACGATGGAACCATCCTCCGCCTGGCGAACATGTTGCTCGATGACATTCGGTGAACCAATCAGGTCCAGGACGATCACCGAACAGACCGGATCGGGCGCCGCGCCGGCAAGTTGCACTTGGATTCCCTCCATTTCACTGGCACGCACTTCGAATTTTCTGGCTGGATTGGCAAGCAACGAACAATGGCGGACCTGGTTCGCCACGGGTACATCGATTGTGCCATCCTCTGGCCAATCGAAGACGCAGAGGTGAAGTCGCGTATTGCCTCCCTCAAGGTCCTTGGTCGTGATACGCCCCCAATCGGGTTTCCGGCATGGGCTGGCATGCGTGCCATAGATGGCCTGACCGTTTACGGCCATCCACTTGCCGACTTCCTTGAGCCGGTCGATCGACGGCTGCGGAATTTCACCGAGCGACGTGGGCCCGACATTCAATAAATAATTACCCCCCTTCGATGTGATGTCCACAAGATTATGGATCAGCGTTGCCGTCGTTTTCCAGTTTTCATCGTAGCTCTTGTAACCCCACGTGTCGTTCATCGTCATGCACGTTTCCCAATCCCGGCCGGGAATACCGGTTGCCGGAATGTGTTGTTCTGGAGTCTCACTATCTCCGGAGAAACCACCACCGAGACGGTTGTTCGTGATCAAGCCCGGCCGTAGTTGAATCAGAGTTCGAAGTAGTTTGGCACGCGATTCGTTCATCCAGACAGGTGTATCCCACCATAAAATATCCAGATCGTATTGGGTCAGAATCTCATGGACTTGGGGATAGGCAACCTTCTTGAGATACTGATCATAATCACCCTTGTGCGCATCATCCCAACCATCCCCTTCCTGATATCCGGCTTTCGCCCCACCCGGGTGGTTCCAATCTTGGGCTTGGGAATAATAGAAACCGAGCCTGAGGCCGTGTTTCTTGCATGCCTGTTCGAGTGGGCGAAGCAGGTCCTTTCCATACGGTGTCGCGTCCACGACATCCCAATCGGTCACCTTGGAATCGAACAGTGCGAAGCCATCGTGGTGTTTCGAGGTGATGACGATGTACTTCATGCCGGCTTCTTTGGCAAGCCGAACCCAGGCATCGGCATCGTACTTGACCGGATTGAACTCTTTGGCATACGCCTTGTATTCGGCCACTGGAATCTTGGCACTGTGCATGATCCATTCACCAATGCCGCCAATTTTTTTCCCCTGATATGTTCCCGCCGGAACCGAATAGACTCCCCAATGAATAAACATCCCAAATCGGGCATCCCGCCACCATTGCATCCGACAATCACGCTGTTCCTTGGTTTCATTCAATGGATCAATCCATTCGTCGGCATGCGACGGATCCATTCGACTGAAAAGAACACCTAGAATCATCACGAGGATCCACCGGTTCCAATGGTTCATGGCACCCGCTCCGTTCTTGAAAAAAATGGTTGATCGAGACTTCATTGCTGCCGTGTCTCTCCAAGACGCGACAAAACAGCGCTGCCATGTCTCTTCGAGACGCGGAATACATCCGCGCTGCCGCGGTTTACGAATCCGTGGAAAACGCATCGCGATGGTCATTTTTTGGCAGTATGGTCCATTCCAAAAATTGTGCAGCGCGTGCCGATCTTAGAAGCCCGGCTTTTTCGAAAAGCCGGGCTTCTTTTTCGAAAAGCCGGGCTTCTTCACTGTCACAATTCTTTTGGAACGGGCCATAGAACCTCGATTACTGCAGCCGATGCAATCCCCGTTGTTCGCGGATCCTGTTCACTTCGGCGAACGCGGCCGGTTCCCGCTTCAGAAACCGGATGTATTGCGACGTTGAAACACCCAACTTCTGGGCGGTCATGGGTAAATCGTGATCGCATGCATGGAGCATGTCAAGCGCTTCCGCCAACAATGCCGGGAAATCCGAATGCGATGGACTCACCTCAATCCGGCCGGCTTGGCAACGGGACTGCCAGAGGAGGCTGGGTCTTGTCGTATCGATTCCATGCCTTGGTGTACGGACTTGGATCGCCAAACGGATTCGAAGACGCCGCAGAGCAACTCCCCGATTCTCGGCCTGGCTACGCCGTTCATTCGCCTCTGCCCTGATTCCGGTCGGCCGATGTTCGATGATAATTGCCGTTTCGACCTTATTCCGATGTTGGCCACCGGGGCCGGAACGTCGAGTCCGCACAATGGTACAAGCGGCCAGGAACTCATCCTCCGGAAGGACTGCCGGATGGGAACGGAGCATGAGAATTACCTCACGGATAATGCCGATCAGCGAAGTTGAGATATTGTTCCCAATCGAAATCCGTCACATCATGCTTCCCCGACCGGACATGGTACCCCACCAAGTCGCCAACGGATTGGTCTGGCGGTGGCATCTGGTCAACACCAACTCCGCTGAGCCCGAAAAGATGGTAAACCGGGCCGGCATGTCTGGCCGCGAGGAATTCGCCATGGGGATCGGCCCAGCGATCTTCCGTCGCGCTGGCAACATAGACTGGTCGCGGAGCCATCAAGGCAATCATCATGTGTGCATCAACGGGTAGTGCATTCTCGCGCTTCGCATAGTCGCGATAGCGCGGGTGGTACCAGTAAGGAAACTGGGTGACGGAATGATGCAGGGCTTCGCCAAAGCGGCGGCGGATGATGGACGCCCCGCCCTCGCCCGAGTTATTCGAGATGACAATTGCAAATCGGGGATCCTGGGCCCCGGCCCAGAGGGCGGTTTTGCCCAATCGCGAATGACCCATCACAGCCACCCGTTTTGAATCGATCGCCCCATCTTGTTCAAGATAATCCATCGCCCGGCTCAATCCCCAAGCCCAAACGCCAATGGTCCCCCAGCGGCTCGGACCGTAGCCCGCCGTTTTGTCCTTGGTATCGAATGCCGTGCGAATTCCGAACTGCCAGCCTTCCGGGTAGTCCGGTTCGATATCGCCATAGTAGATGGTGGCCAGTGCGTATCCACGAGCCACTATTTTTTTCACTGGCCAGCGGCTGGCGGAGGTGCCTCGGGAAGCCTCCGTTGCCTGGTGATTCACAATGCCCTTCTCCTCGCTGGAACGCATCCAAGACTCCGATAACTTGATCTTCGGGCTCGCATCCACCGTGTGGTTCCCGAAGAAGTTCAGCCCCAGAAAGGCAGGCACGGGCTTCTGTGCGGTTTTGGGTATGTAAAGCAGCAAATCGATACTCGGCCCATCCCGCTTCCCGGTGACATAGATTGTCACTTGTTTCATCGTCGCCATGCCATCAAGCACGTTCGTATCGGTCGATGTCACCGTGTATTCAATCCGATCGGGCGCTACCGGGCCACGGCCGTGGACATGCTCTTCAAACAGGCGAAGAATCTCGGGCCGCCGTAAGGTTGTCCAATCCTCGGCACTCTCGATTTTCCTCCCATCCTCCATCACCAACGGATCGGGTAGCACATACGCAGGCACTTGCGCCTCATCGAAAATCGTATCCGCAGGCTGGGCAGATGCCTTGGCGACGATTGAGCCGAATATCACCACCCAAACACAAGCCAGAATTTTCCACCACATAAGGAACCTCCAAGTCGTATAGCTTAGGAACGAATTAAGAACTTTTTCATATTTCCTACTCCTCACTCTTCCCTCTCCGCTAAGGCATTTTCACATCATCCTCCCTCTGGGAGAATTGATCGCAGTGAATGGGTATCTAAGCA
>JAFGFZ010000472.1 GCA_016930815.1 Pirellulales bacterium
ACGTCGTCGGGATGCACTCGGCCAAGATCCCCGTGGACGGCCTCCGCCGGATGCAGGGAATGGCTGCGCGTGCCGGTAGAGCCCAACGTGGCCATGATCTTCTGCCCCACCAGCCCGGCTTTCCCCATTCCGCAGACAATGACACTGCCACGACACTGAGACAGATACTCAACCGCCCTGCAAAACTGGAGGTCCAACCGTTGGGCGACGCCGATCAGCGCCTGGCTTTCCTGCTCAATGATCTGCCGGGCATGACGAAGTTGCTCGAAAGGACTAAAACTGTCCGACTTCCGCAGGGAATCCGAGCTCATCGACTTGTCCTCCGTGACATCCGTGGCGAAAAACGTGCCATAAAGGGGTGGCGATTGTAGACTCGATGCGAACTAGTAACAAGGGAGATGTTCCCGGTTCCGCCGAGGAGTGAAATATTAGAGTCTTAGCGTGTAACCGGCGCGCACGGTGCGCGCGAGTCAGTACGTCATTTCAATAGCATCTTTGGTCCTTTAGGTCCTTGAGGTCCTTGAGGTCCTTTTTGGTTGCGGCTCTGCCGAATTGGGTGGATTGGATCCAATAAGCAGTCTGCAAAACCTGTCCAGGCTTCCCACTTTACCCCGTTAACTGGCGCGTCTGATTATTGTATTTTGAATCATCTATTTCGATCATGGACTGATACCGCCGCCCAACCTCGCTGGGTTGCGTTCAATCGGAAACCGCCTCCCAAGTATGGCGGAAATGCTGCACCGGCGTGGGATTTCCCCGGAATTGCCACAGTTGCGATGCCGGCCCAAGGAAACTTGCCGTGAACCAGAAAGCGTGCACGGGATGACGCGCGAAATACCGAAACAGGGCCGCACGAAAGCCATGGCGATGTGTTAACGCTCGGCGAAACATCCGCAACCAGTCCTCTGTCGTAAACCCATAATCCTGGGTTCCATCCACTTCCCTCGCCAGCCGGAAAAAACCATGGGCACATCGCTCAAGCTGACCGGCCACCGGATAGTAACCCCCGTAGCCACGGTGGAGAATCGCGAAGTGGAATCCCTGCCGGTCGAACACCTGCAGCCACGGAGACCGCAGGATCTTGCTCGGTGATACTGGAGCCCCTCGGAAGTGCAGTGCCGTCGTCACCACGCGCCGCGACGGCGAGGATGGATCCAGCAGCCTTGCGAAGATACCGAACATGTTCGTATAGATGCGTTCCTGCTCTCCGTGGATTGCATTGGCCGGCTGACAAAAATGCTCCAAGGCGCCATTCACGACAATTCCGTCAAAAGCGCCGGCCCACTCCCTCGGCAAAGCCCTGTAATCCGCCAGCACCACCCGCAGGCCCCGCGATCGACATACAGCGTACTGATCCTCGGAGATTGTCACCCCCGTAACCTCACACCCGCGCGACTGGGCTGCCAACATCAAGGTCCCCAGACCACAACCGATCTCCAGCAAACGGAATCCCGAAACGGCCCCCACCTCATCAAGCAGGTAGGCGTGCTGACGCCGCTGCGCTACGTGATAGTCTACCTGCGGATCACCGCAATAGATTCCTTCCGTGTAATCTTCGACCTCAGCGAATACAGAAATCCCGGTGAGGTGATAACAACGCCGCACGATGGCCGCTACTTCACCCAGCTTTGTGGCAGAATCGGCACCCGCGTGCCGGACAACCTCATTCACCTTCTTCAACAACTACCTCCACGTTAGAAACAGGTCCAAGGAAATAATCGCTTGACGCGGTGCTCGTCCGCTCTGCCTTTCAGGGAAGTTTCGGCAAACCACGTCGCGTTGAACGGTTATGCGACCTTTCCCGCAAGTGTGTCGGCAATGGCGCAGAAGGCAGAACAATCCTTTTGGCCAAGTTCCAGTAGTTCTCTTATCGTCGAGAAACCGGAGTAGGTCGAGAGCTTCACGAACACAAGTTTTCGCTTCGGAAAGATCATGCATAACTGGCCATAATGGCCAATCGCCGCAATCAGGTCCTCCCCAGGGTAACGATAAATCCAATGGAGACTCCGGTAGGCAGCGTTTCTGGCCTGACCTTGACGAGGACCCATGAAGGAATCCTCCGTGATCGCCGATGGATCGTAGTTTCGTATTGTATCGTCAATGAACGTGCGAGGAACGACCTCTTGGTGCGAAAATGGATCCAGATACGACTGCCCCCAACGGCCAAGATCTCGCAACGTCGCGGAGATACCTCCCCAAGGGAGGGCCGTCCCGGCTCGATCGCAGAGGATGTAGGCATCCTGCTCGGCACCGAGCCGTGACCAGATGAGTTGACTCAGCAGATCCGAGAATCGTGTTTCCGTCACTTTCTCACAGGCCCACCCCAGTGCCTGCGGGTCCGATTCCTTGTAATAGAAACAGGAACCGTGCGGGCGGGATCGCCGCTTCATATCCTCCGCCCGCAACATGAAGTCGTACACTCCCTCATTCGAGGGTTCGCCGGGAAGTTTCCGCGCCAGGCCGGCGGTCCTTTCCCAACGGGGCCAGGTATTCTTCTCTCCCGCGCTTTCATAATCCCAGGCAACTCCCGAACGCATATCGAGCAAATGGCGCACTGTGGCGCCTTCATAGCCAGTGCCCTGAAGCTCGGGCACATAATCGGTGATGGGGCCCTGCTCGCGAAGTTTCCCCTGGGCCAGGAGGTTGGCCACAACACCTGCGGAAATCGTCTTGCTGGCAGACCACAGGTGGTGAGGAGTGTCCTGGCGCATTCCGTGGAAATACTCCTCCCGGACGATCGCCCCGTCATGTAGGACCAGAAAAGCATCCGTGTCCGTGCGTTTGAGCCACTCTGAAATCGTAACCGTATTGCCGTTTCCATCTGGGATTCGGATCTTGTCGAGGTCGACGGGCTGGACGGAGAGAATACGGACAGGGCCAATTCCACGCCGAATCAACTGGGTGGGAAAGAGTTCCCGCATGTGAAGGTGCGCCCAGCGCGTCTTCGCTCTACCCGCCTGCCGTTGATCCTTGAATTGGGATCGATAGTTGTCGATTGTGACGCGTTTGCCCTTGGGCGGTGGAAATCCCTGCATCACGCCATTCGCCGGATCTACAGAATCCAAATGGTGGATCACGTGATCGTTTTCCTGGACTGTAGAGGCAGGCATGTTCTGAATCTTCGGCATGGAAATCACAGTTGCATGTTCGGTGTCAAGGTGTCAGCTTAGCATTGCCCGACCACGTGTCAAGGACATGCCGTTCCTTCCACCACAGACATCGAGCAATCGTTCGTTGAAAGCCAAGTGGATAAAACAGTGAACGCAAATGTGGTTGAAATACAGGGAAGCCGTAGAGTCTTGGCGCGTACCATGCGCGCACGGCGCGCGTTAGCAGGTCATTTCTCGAATTGCTTCCTCAACGGTGCCGATTGCATCCAAGTCGTCCAAATACTCCAACACAAGTTCAAAAGCCCTTCTTTCGCCGGGCGCCAGGCTGATAACTCGGCCTTGTTCTTTTTCCACCGATTTGGTGTTCGGATAATTGGTTCCTGGTTCCAAGCCCACGACATATCCGTCCGGTTTGCACTGCTGGTTCTTCCAAACCGTGAAGCAAGGAAGTTGTTTTTTATTGAACTGGTAGTAGACTGCCTTCCGCCGATCCGCGCTACGCAGCAATACTCCGGTCCGGCCTTCGTCCGAAGCCGATAAATCACAAAAGAAACATTGTTCTTTCGCGCCAGCAGTTTCTTTTCCCATGATGTTCCAGGAAGGAAGGCCTTTGGTGGCAACATCATCACAGGGAATCACTTTTTTCACGGAAGCAACGATTGTGGAGCCTGGCTCCAACAGGGGCGGGCCAAAATTGGTGTGATAGATCAACTCTAACTCGCTCAGCTCGGAAGAAATGTTTTCGATGGAGTCATGCACCGTGATTTGCGCCCGGCCGGGCTGGGTGCCTATTGTCGATGTCATTCGCAGCTTGGTACCGAATAGCCGTGTTTCGTAGACCACGCCACGGACAGATATGCTGCCGTTCTCCGAATCCACCGATAGGGTGACATCTTGGGCCGGAATGTTGGCAATTCGGCCGTGCAGCCCGTAGCGGAGTACCCCGTTGTCCTTGAATTCCGGCCCGCCATTGTACTCCAAGCCGCAGCGTACGAGCATCTCATCGAAACCAGCCAACCAACCCAGCCCGCTCGGTTCATCCAAATGGACGAAAGCCGGATGGACGGGACCTCGGACCGGAGAATCCCAACCCAATCGGACATCGCGACAATGGGCCTGCCAGATGCCCATGCCACGCGTGGGCAGTACGATAAAACGTATTCTTCCGTTGTCGATTTCGATAGTTTCCACTCCAGAACGAATGCCATCCTGCAGTGTCTGTTTGACAACCGAACATCCGGACGCCTTCGGACCAAGCTCCTCGGGGCCAAGCCGGAACTGTTTTGCCAGAACATCGTCCGCTGGGACGGATGCATTCCAGGTCCGATGGCCATCTTTCATTCGCGGTGGCGGAACAGCTGCCAATGGATTGCCCATTGCCGTAACTCCAATCGTTCCCAACGAGGCGGCGATCACATGTCGCCGGGAAATCTTTCTTTTTTGGTCCGCTGACATCTAATATTCACCTGCGCCTTGATGGTCTTCGACAAGTTCTAGCGATCCATTTTCCTTGATGGATACTGTCTGGCCTACGGACGCGGTTAATACTTCGCCGCCCGAAGTTACCTGATATCTGCTGCCGTCGACATCGACATCAAAAACAATATCTCGAAGCTTGATTTCTCGGAGGGATATCTGTGGCGAGTAGGCCGGTGGGCGCGGGCTGACGAAAATCCGGCCGTCGAACCGCGCGTCGATACCGAACATCCCGAAAATGATACATTGGGCCCACGTTACGCCGTCAATGGTGCATTGCAGGGGAGTATCGCGACGGTAGTCGATCCGCTCGGTAACAATGGAATCGCCCCAATACGGCATCGTTCTACCCCACCAGAGGCAGCGCCGCAGAATGTCCTCAGCTTGGCGAGGCTCGCCGGCTTTGTAAAGGCGTTCGACAATTTGCGGTGGGAAACAGGTGCAAGCACCTGGACCTCCATTGTCAACATCGGCCGGATCGTAAGCTGGATCGCCCTTGGCCAGGCTGTGCAAGCCGTGCTCGGAAAGAAATTCCTTTTCGTTGAGATGGCTCATCAGTCCAGCTTCCTGCTCCGCGTCCAGAACACTGCTCCCGAACAGTTTGAACATCTGCACTGTGTAGCGCGTTTCTGGTTGTCCTTCGCCGTTGATAAAGTCAAACCACGCGGTTCTGGGATTCCATAGTTTCTCCTTGATTCGTCTCTTCAAGGCATCAGCCCGTTCGATGAGATCGGGGGCCGGTTTCCCGGCTATTTCCGCCAATCGCGCGGCTCGTAGGTAGTTGGCATGGCGGCGGCCGTTGAGGTCTGGCATGATGTGGTTGTAGGTGTAGTTTCGCCGAAGTTCCAGGTGGCTGTTGGATGGCCCGTAATCAATCAATTCAACCGGTTTCGAGAAATCGTCGAGAACCTTGGCGTTCTCCAGGGCATGCTCCAGAACAGTTTTGCCGCCGACAACCTCGTGCAGAAATGCCGTGTCGCCACTCGTTTTCACGTAGTAGTAAATCAAACCGATGATTTTCTCCTGGTTGACCATGTACCAGGGCCCGAAGGCCTCGCCATCGATGGGGTTGAAGGAGAAGTGCTGAGTCATATCGCATTTGAGAAACTGCTTGATATGCTCCCGATGCGCCGCCGGGTCGTAAAGCGGCATGATCTCCCAGATTTCACCGTAATTCCACAGATAGTTGCAAACGCATCCGCCCCGGATGCTGCCTGTCGAATAATACGGCTTGAGGACAAATTCTGGCACGTCCCAGCGGTTGGTGATGAAGTGGACCAGTGATCGGCTGTAGATCTCTTGCAAATCTTTGTTGCTCGCAACAAAGCGCGGAAGCTTCTGGAAGATTCCATCGACCCGTTTCCCATGCGAGGCATCGGCTTCACGCAGTGTCTGTTCCAGATCGGCGGCCATCGCGCGGCAGTCTGCTTGAGCTTCGGGCAACGCCCCGATGGCAAATGCCATGAAGATCGTGCCGCGCTCACCGGGATCGAGCTTGACTGTCTGTTTTCCAACTTGGCTTGCCGCGTCCCACCGGAGGGTTCCTTGCACCCCTTGCAACACAATCGCCAATGGATCGGCATGCAATGTCAACCAGGCCTGTTGGGCGGCTGGCTGAGTGGCGGTGGCGCTTCGGGCACCGGAGAATTCCCAGAAATTGCAGTCGTCGAGCGTGCCTCGCGACTTGAAAGCCAAGGGGACTTCCACTCTTCTCTGCGTCGCATTCATTAGTTGGACGACCACCAGACCGCCCCGTCTGCCCGCTGCCAGAACAATCGACGCGGTAACCTCGATCCCGTGGACTTCGCCTCGTTGTTCCACCTTGAATGGCCACCATGCGAAGCTTCGTACCGGTACCTCCTGGCCGAAAATGTCGACAGACAGGGAGAAATCCGAACTGACGTAAGGGGGGGCCCAGAGGCCATCGATTCGGGCAATTTGTGCCTGAGGCGTGCCGATGGTCAGTTTGCCGTTGATCACGCCAAGGTGCCCGGGATCGGTAATGATGGCTTGGCCATCCATCGAAAACGTATCCAGAATGGCCGATCCAGGCTCGCTGGCGGATAAGGCTCCAGCAACGGCGGCCAGGAGGGACCATGCAAGCGATCCAACGACGTTTTTTAATTGCATCATCATTCCACTTCCCCTAGCATGCATTCTGGCATGAATTCATGTAATATCAAAGATGGCCGCACTATGAAAGGCGCATGGATCCATGATTTGCAAATCACCTAGATATGGATCGAAAACGTACCGCAGGGCACTGGTTCTCCAGCCGTTGGAACCACGCTTCGTGTTGAATGGAACTCCACTGATCAGCGAATTCATGGCCTCGAACGGTATAACGCTCCTGGACGAAGACGGCGATTCGTCGGATTGGCTCGAAATCTACAACCCGACCGCGGCGGCAACCGATCTCGACGGCTGGTACTTGACGGATGATCCCAACAGCCTGACCAAGTGGCAGTTTCCCGAAGTAACCTTGGGGGCGGGCGAGTATCTGGTTGTATTTGCCTCGGACAAGGATCGGTCCGTCGCTGGGGGCGAGCTGCACACGAATTTCAAATTGGGGGCGGATGGGGATTATCTGGCCCTCGTACAGAACGATGGCAATACCGTCGCGCATGCGTACGCACCGGCTTTCCCAGAACAGTACCGGGATTTTTCCTACGGACTGGGAATGGTTGGAGATTCGGAAGTTCTCGTCCAGGAAGGAGATGGCGTGTTCGTTCATGTGCCCTCGGACGGTCACCTGGGACAATCATGGACGACACTGGACTTTGATGATTCCAGATGGCAGCATGGTCCCAGTGGCGTGGGTTATGAAAATGATCTACCCGGCTATAGCTCGCTTTTGGGAATCACTGTTCCTTCCGGCACGACTGGGGTTTATATCCGTATCCCATTTGTCGTCACCGATGCCGCGGCTGTTTCAGCACTAACACTGCGGATGAAATATGACGATGGCTTTGCCGTCTATCTAAACGGTGTTCTCCTCGACACCGCCAACGCCAACGCGCCGGAATTCCTGGCCTGGGACTCCACGGCCACCGCGGATCATCATGACAGCGACGCAATTGATTTTGAAGACTTTGATATAAGCACGTATCGGCATTTGTTAATGGATGGGGCCAATATCCTGGCCATCCATGGGCTCAATACGATGGATAGCCCGGACATGCTGATTGCCCCCGAACTGGTTGCCGAATCTTCCGTGCTCATCGAGCCCTTGGCGGCGGGTTATTTATCGGAGCCAACTCCCGGCCACTTCAACACGGCAGCGTTTGTGGATTTCGTGGCGGATACGTCCTTTTCGGTGGACCATGGCTTCTACGAGACACCGTTTTCCCTGGAGATGAACACAACCACGCCTGGTGCGTCTCTTGTCTATACGCTCGATGGAACCGAGCCGACGCTGACGCATGGCAGACTCGTGCCGGCACCGGATCCCGCCACGCCCCCCCGAGCAACGCTCCTTGTCGATGGTCGCGGTGATGGCGTCGTGACTGTTCGTGTTGCAGCGTTCAAAGAAGGATTTATTCCGACACAAATTGATACAGCTACCTATATTTTTCTTGACGCCGTGATCACCAACCAGACCGAATCCGCTGGAACCCCGGCCGGATTCCCAGTAAGCGGCACGGTCCATGGGCAGGTGATGGACTATGGCTTCGCGGCCGATATCGTTCATCACCCCCTCTGGGGACCGGAACTCAAGTCCTCGCTTGAGGCGCTACCAACACTATCGATGGTAACGGATCCGGACAATCTGTTTGATGCATCTTCGGGAATTTATGTCAATCCTAGCCAGACGGGGAAAGCGTGGGAGCGCCCCGCCTCATTGGAGTTGATCTATCCAGATGGAACGGAGGGATTCCAGGTGGAAACTGGTATCCGGATCCGCGGCAATTTCAGCCTTAGCCCGAGCAATCCGAAACGTCCGTTCCGCCTTTTCTTTCGCGATGAATACGGGGACGCCAAGCTGAACTATCCGCTGTTTGGCGATGAGGGAATCCGCGAGTTCGACAAGATCGATCTCCGGACCTTCCAGAACGATTCATGGGCCTGGCAAGGCAGCGACGAGCTGACTATGATTCATGATGTATTTTCTCGAGACACGCAACGGGACATGGGCCAGGCATACACCCGTAGTCGGTACTATCACCTTTACATCAATGGCCAGTACTGGGGTATCTATCAAACCCAGGAACGATCCGAGGCGGCCTATGGCGCGGCTTATTTCGGCGGCGAACGCGATGATTATGACACGATCAAAGCCGCCGGAGGATCTCAAGGGTACGTTACGGAAGCCACCGATGGGGATATGAACGGTGCCTGGAGAGAACTCTGGAATCTCGCGAACGAGATCGAAGCCGAAACAGATCCCGTCGCCAATTATGCACTCTACATGCAAGCCCAGGGCTTGAATCCGGACGGGACACGGAATCTTGCATATCCTGTTCTATTAGACGTCGACAACCTGATCGATTACATGAGTGTGATCTTCTATACCAATGATGAAGACGCACCCTTGTCGCGGCCGCTGGGCAATAACCGGTCGAATAACTGGTTTGCCATACGGGATCGAAATGGGGAAGAAGGTTTTCGCTTCTTTACCCATGATGCCGAACAAACAATGATTTCAAAGCACAACGTGGATGGTATATGGGGGGATCGGACAGGGCCATTCAACAATAGCAACAAAGATAATTTTACCTACAGCAATCCGCAGTGGATCCATGAAGACCTGATGGAAGGCAGTGCGGAATACCGGATGCGATTTGCCGATCGAACAGAGCTGCACTATTGCAACGGGGGCGCACTGACGGTGGACGCCGTGACAGCCCGTTTCAACGCCCGCGCTGCAGAACTCGACGCCGCGGTGGTGGCGCACTCGGCGCGCTGGGGGAATGGTGCCGGACAGAATCCGTCGTTCGATAAAAATACCTGGCTGACCGCAGTGGACGGGATCTTAAGCGACTATTTCAACGCCTCGCCCAAGAATCGCGGCCAGATTGTACTCGATCAACTCCGCCAAGATGGCTTGTACCCCATGGTGGCGGCACCGGTATTGAATCGGCATGGTGGGCTGGTCGAAGCAGGATTTCAGGTAACGATGAACGCGCCGCCGACTGGCACCGTTTCTTCGGGTGATTTCGATGGGGATTTGGACACCGACATGGACGACTTCGCCATCCTCACTGATCCGGCAAATTGGCTGCACGCAGTTCAGTCAGGAACTCGAGGAGATATGAATGATGACGGCTTCGTGGATCTTGTGGACTTTCGCCTCTTCAAGGAATCGCTGCAGGACGCTATGCCAACGATTTATTACACCCTCGATGGAGAAACCGATCCGCGGGCTGTTGGTGGTGCTGTGAATCATGATGCGGCCGTTATGAAATACCAGGGGATACCGATCACAGTGCTGGATACCACCACAATCCGCGCCCGATCATGGGATGGCAGTGCCTGGTCGGCATTGACCGAGGCCACGTTCACGGTCCAAGTTGGGATTCCGGCAGCAAGTTCGTATCCATCCCCCGCGGCTCTTGCGAAGTTCCCGTTGGTGCCAACGGGACGAGGATCGCAGTACCCTATTCAAGGAGAACATTCTTGGTTCCGTGATCATGGCACCAGTTTGTTGTCAGCCGGTGCCAAAAGTGGAAACCGCCATGAAGCCCAGAACTTCGATGTTCGGCAGCCAGGAAGGCAGATCCCTCCCAATGCTGAACTTTCGGATTTGGTTACGGCCTTCGGCGGCGCCAGGGATATACTCATATCGGGTCTGACATTATATACTGATTCTCCGATTGTGTTCCCAACGCGGCAGAGCCATAACCAAAAAGGATTCAAGGACCTAAAGGGCCATATGGAGAATATCGAGTGATGTGGTTGCACAACGAGCGATTCCAGCGATTGGGCGGTGGCTTTGGCGAGCGATTATTCATTGGCATATTGTCGTTCATTGAACTTGCCATGATGAGCGGACATAAAGAGCGCGAAGTCGTCCGGCTGGTCCGCCGAGTCCGCCGCGAACGCCGCTTTTTGCTGACCGGTTTCGAGGCGTTTCATGTCTATTCTTTTGCGCGGTCTTGCAATCAGATGGACGGCGATTTTGTTGAAGTCGGCTGCTACGAAGGTGGCTCCGCGCGACTTTTATGCGAAGTACTCGGTAATAGGTCACTGCACCTCTTCGATACGTTCGAAGGCCTGCCAAAATCAACCGAGAAGGATCGATCCGTCTATTCTAAGAGTGAAAAGAAGAATAAAAAGCAATATGCATGCAGCCTGGAATCAGTTCAAACCTATCTTAAAGACTACAAGAATGTAAGTTATTACAAAGGCATCTTCCCCGATAGCGCGGCTCCTGTAGAAAATATGAAATTTTCGTTTGTACACATGGACGTGGACTTGTATGAAAGCACGAAAGCGTGCCTTGAGTTTTTCTACCCGCGCATGATACCGGGAGGAATCATGCTCTCTCATGACTATTCGATGCTTGCCGGAGTGAAGTCTGCGTTTTTTGAATTTCTTGAAAACAAACCAGAAAAGCTGGTTGAACTTTCAACAACTCAGTGCTTCGTAGTGAAAAGCTAAGATTGAAAGTATTGCCTCGATCGAAATACTATATAAATCAATATCTGGACCATGATGCTTCCCGTGATCACTCCAGCGCCGAAATGATAGGGAGCAAGACGATCGAAGGAATCGCTCAATGCGCCGCCAATCAAGGAGCCAATGACATACCCAGATGCCAGGGTGAATTCATGGATGGCCATGACAGCATAGCGCCTCGAACCGCTTGCGGAACCATAGTAGAGGTGGGAACTATAACAAAATGCGGTCCCAAGTCCCATCAGGATGGAAACAAAATAATATGGGTACAGATCCGTGCAATATAAAACCGCTAAATGAAAGATCAAAACACAGAATTGGGCAACCAGTAAGAAACTAAATCGGTAATGCCAGGCACGCGTTCGCCCGACGCCATAATAATTGATAAACATGGCAATCGAATTGATCATTAGAAATACGCCATAGATGGATTCACTGTTATGGAGTTCCACCTTGAAGAAAATCGGAAACTGGGTGCGGGAAATGCCGAAGCTTAGGAAACTTGCAAAAAGGGCGATGCGCGACATCCAACAGAAGCATGATTGCAGCGGATGATCCTTGCGGGACATCTGAGATTCCAAGCCAGATGGATCCTCGGTTGCCTGAGGCTTGACCGGGATGCTAACGGCAAGACAGCATAATATCAGGCCTACGACAGCAACCAAGATCGGTGCGATAAAAGATTGCTCGACGAGTAAACCAGCCGAATAAGGATATAGAAAACTGGCAACAGACCACGAAATGCTAAAAAGGCTCAGGCGGCGGTTGAGTTGAGCATTCCTACAATGGATGGAGAGCCATCCCATCAAGGGCGGCCAGAAACCTGCCTGACTCATCCCGAACAAGGCCGAGCCTATGATCAGTAGCCAATTCGGATAGGGTAAATCGTACCCCCGGCAGGTCAGGAAGACGATGAAAAAGATAAGTAATGTGCTACACGCCATGCCAATCGTGCTAATTTGAAGGATCCGTTTCAAATTGAACTGGATCATCAAGGGCGTGCCGACGACAACGCCCACGGCATACATGCCCATATTGGCAGCCAGGCTCAAACCAACCTGAGTATCAGTGCCTTGGAAATGGTTAATGATAAACGGCAGCGCGACCCACCAATGCCCTGCACCAAAAGAGAGCAGAAATGACGCAGTATAGAGAAAAACGGCATCCCGATCCGATGCCAGCGGTGATTTTTCAAAGCTCAGTGTCACAGTGCAATAATCCGGATAGGAATATCAACTGCTAAAGCTGGACATGCCATCGGATTAAATTCGTGTGGAGTCCGTAAGGATTGCAGCATGCCGCCCTTAGGTTCAATAGTGGCGGCCTCGTCCACTCCCGGATCCTCCACCGCGACGCCCACCACCGCGATTCTCACGCGGCTTGGCTTCGTTCACTGTGAGTGGCCGGCCATCGTGTTCCTTGTCATTCAGGCCGCTAATGGCTGCTTGCGCCTCGGCGTCGTTGCTCATTTCAACGAAGCCAAAGCCCTTGCTACGCCCCGTATCGCGGTCTGCGATTACTTCCGCGCTTTGAACATTACCGAATTCGGCAAATAACTTTTCCAAATCCGAGCTAGAAATATTGTAACCAAGGTTTCCACAATATAGTTTCCTTCCCACCATAAATCTCCTGTACAACGGTTTGATGGCTCGCACTTAACTTCGCAAGCAAGAGAAAAACAGGTCTGCATGGCGACCTACCAGGTGGGACGGATGAGGGAATGTCAGGCCGGGCAAAAAATTCGGCCCTTAGATCGCGATCAACTGACCAACCGGCCACAGTATACCTCCAAGCACCGCCGATGTATACCCTATCGCTTCGATGGGATTAATATCAAAGGACCTAGAGCCGTATTTCGGCCATTGCCCGATCGATTAGATTCCTTCCGGGACGAATCCCAGCCCAAAGGCCGCATCCGGAATTTTTTCACCATTGAATCCTTCGTAGTTTTCCGCGCTCGTGAGGTTGTCCTCAAATTGCCCTCCGGGAATTGCCACGATATCCACCCATTGCGGTTGGCCGTGGGGAAGTTGGTCAAATCCAATCCAGCGAAGCATCCTGGGATCGTCATCCTGGTAGAACACAATGTCCGTGCAGTATCCGTTGGCCAGGTGCAATGTTGCTTTGGAGCCTTGGCGCATCAAATACAGTCGTCGCGGCTTGACACTGCGAGGCAATTCCAGACGTGGGGCACAAGGATCGTCGATGGGAACAAGAAAATAATGCACCAAATAGGAACCCGCACATGGATTCTGGTTGCCGAAGATCTGCCGAACCGCAATCCCGCACAATCGAGCCAAATTAATCTGGGCAGGTCGGCCATCCTCCCAGCAAATATCAAATCCAGTGTACTGGGCATCGTCTGATGCGCCATCATTGAGTGCATTACGCCGTAATAGAATGTCGATCCTGCGCCCGCGTCGGAGTGCTTCTGGTATCATTGATTGTCTCTCGCTTGAACCGGCAACATACAAGATGATAGGTTAACCCCACAGTATTTCTAGTGCCACTGAAACATGGGAACCATCCATTACAACTACTCCACTTGATTCAAGACTATCTAGTCAATTTCTCACTACATTATAAATGCATAAAAAACCATGGCCTGTCCACTAGTTTTTATCTAGTTTCGCTGGATCTGACTTGTTTTTTTCATTCAATCTGGCCGCAAATATTGCCCACACATTACAAGTTGTCCTCTGCGAATCGCCGGGACAGTTGACGGCGCGGAGCATGGTGAGATGGACACGTTTCTCGCCACAAATTCCCTGTTCACGGCAGAGCTCGTTGGCATGGTATCGATGCTCTCATCCCAGTTTCGCATCTGGCCAGCAGCGAAATAGGTGGTGGTCCAATTCGAGGTGATCCAACGCTTTGCCGATTGTCTGATCTATCATATCCTCGATGGTTTTCGGCTGATGATAGAAAGCCGGTACTGGTGGTAATATCAGGGCACCGAGATCAACGGCCTTCACCATCATCTCCAGGTGCCCTTTGTGCAGTGGCGTCTCACGAACCACCAGGATGAGTTTTCGCCTTTCCTTAAGGCAAACGTCCGCGGCACGGGACAACAGGTTGTCGGTATAGGAATGGACAATCCCCGCCAGGCTCTTCATGCTGCAGGGAATGACCATCATGCCATCGGTCTTGAATGAACCCGACGATATCCGGGCAGCCAGATCGTCCGGTTGGTAAACGACATCCGCCAGCTCGTATACCTCCTCTAGCGAGCGGTCTGTTTCGATCTGGATGTTGATGCGAGCGTTCGTGGAAACCACCAGATGGCTCTCCACGTCCTCCATCGCCCGCAGGTGTTCCAGCGCGCGGATACCGTAGATGACGCCAGAGGCGCCACTCAAACCAATAATAATGCGCCTTTTCATGATGCCTTGATGATCTCTACCTCGGTTGGTTCATCTGACAAGTCAACTGGTGGATCCAGGTCCAATTTTCTTGATCTGTGTGGAAGGCTGGTAAATTCAATGTCCAAGAAACCTGGCTATCCCAATCCAGTTTCTAATGGTATCTTCGGTGTCTTCAATAACTGTCTATCGCGGTTCATTACCCGGAGAAAACGTCCATGGGACTACGAGAACGTACAAAATTTGTCAAGAGACTCAAAGCTCGCCGTTGCCCTGGTTGTGGTGGCAAGCTGGGTCGGCACCAAGACCGTTGTCACCGCTGCCATCAGCTGCAGAGCCGACCTCTTAAATAAATCATTGAGGGTGTCCGGAAATTGGGAGGGCGAGGCTCCCGCCGAGCCGGAACTCTAGGATTGGCATGCGGCTCGGCAGGAGCCTCGCCCTCCCGAAAACCGAAAATTCCAGCATATCGAATTCCCGGACACCCTCAAATAATTATGATTTACGGCGTATCTCTTTTCCATCCGCAGCCAGATCGCGTGACAGAGCCGTTCTGCGCCTTCTGGATCCTCCTAGTCATTTTGGGTTGTGCCGGCGTGCTGCCGCAGCCGGTGGCGGAGATAGTCGAGCAATTGGGTTGTTAAATGGCTGCCGGAATCCGAGCCCGAACCGCGCAACCAAACACGCTGATGGTCGACAGGGCCGTCCCGCAGTTGTGATACAACGTCCACGTAACGTTGACCCATCTCGTCCCGTTGGATTTCCCCAATCGCAAGCACCCAACGGCTTTGGGTTCGCGCGGCTGCAGCTTCCGCCAACAGCTTTGTCTTCTCAACGGCAGTTGCACCTGGATTCCATGGTCGCGGCAGTGGAGCGAGTTGATTCTGCAGCTCTTCAAAACAGGATGCAACATAGGCCCGTGCGATCACTCGGCCGTCCGTGCCTGGTGCATCGCACTGAACGTCACCGAGCAAGGCCGCTGTTAGACGGCCCCCGCTGCCAACTTCGGCCAGCGTGATCCCGCACTCATTGGCGGCCAGTTGCCGGAGAATACTGGACTCCAACGACAGAGTGCTATCGGCATACACATAGTCCCCCAAATGCTCCAGGATTGTTCCCTTGAGTTGCTCAAGTCGTCTGCGATTTTCTGGCGTGTCGCCGGGCAACGAGAACGTGAAATCGACGCGACCACCTTGGAACTGGGATAATAACGTCAGATTCTCCGGCAGCGGTACGTGGTCGTGGAGCGTCTGGTCCACCTGCGATTGGCCAATACCCACGAAACGGAGCGTGAGCGAGCATCCGGGTGTGTGAGTCCCGAAGTGGCGGCTAAGATACGGGATCAACTGCTCCTGAACCATGGGTTCCAGCTCGCGCGACGGCCCCGGAAGTGCCACAAGTACCGCTCGCTTGGACTCAAAAATCAATCCCACGGCAGTACCGTGCGGATTCGCAAGATAGGTACCCTGAATAGGCACTCGTGTCTGACGCCGTAAGTTGGATCGCAGTTGATCTGGAGATGTATGGAATCGCCGCGCCATCTGTTCCAGTAACGTGTCATCTTCGCGCAGCGGGATTCCCGAATAACTCGAGAGGATTTCCCGTGTGATGTCATTGTCCGTGGGGCCAAGCCCGCCTGTAACGATCACCAAACTCGCCCGTTCCGTCGCGAATTGCAATGCCCGTTCGATCGCCGCTTTCCGGTCATCGACGCAGACCGACCCGATGCATTGGAGCCCGAGTGGGTGGAGCGTGCGTGTGATGAAGAACGTGTGCCCGTCCGGAAATGCCCCCTGAAGCAACTCGCCGCCGGTGACAATGATCACATAGTCGACAGGTTGATTCTCTTCACCAGCTGTCATGATCTTTTGGCCGCACGGAACAGCCCATACGATGACCAGGGGGACAAAAAAAAATTGGGGACGCATGAGGAAACATTCTACGGCGGGCCGATGGGATACCTCAAGCCTTTGGAACGGATTGATCCGATGATCTCCCGACCACGAGTATCTTCACTCTGTGGATGGAACTTTAAATGCGTTTCGCCGAAGGCGAAATTCACCGTAGCCTAGGGCAACGCCCTTGTTGTTTTACACAAGTAGGAGTAAAGAAAGCCCCCTC
>JAFGFZ010000473.1 GCA_016930815.1 Pirellulales bacterium
AATCTCTTTCGTTGCCAATACTTACTGTTTGGAATGTATTTTATCGTGGCGTTTTATCAGAGATCAATATAAGATCCACTGATTTTTTCAGAATTCATCGATGGGGCTGCGAATGGCAGCTGGTCCACGATGGAGTACATGGGTGTAAATCATGTTTTTGAGGTCATTTTATCAAAAAGCCCGTAAGCGGATTCATCCACCAGAGTGGCGATGGTCGGATGTTACCTTGCTACCACGCTTTGCGGCCATTCAGCAGCTCCGGATGAGAAGTGGAACGATGATTCGGATAGGCAGCATTGCTGCTCTTTCAACCACTCAGCCATGTCCGGACGGCTTGAATGAGCGGTAGAAGCAGCGCGACCATAATCCCAATAATCGCTATGATGAAATGCGAAAATGGGAGTGCGTAAAGACGCGTCTTGCCATCTTTGTCTTTTCGTCGCAGCCATAATGACATTGCTTGCACCGAAGAGATGGTTGTCCGAAGTCGTCTAAGAAGGTCTGGGGGTCGCTGCTCCCCAACTGAAGGAAGTGGCTTCAAACCACAAGTGATTATAACAACATTAGATAATTTCATCCACCAGAGCGGCGATGGCCGTAGGCTACACTGCCACCACGATTTGTTGGGCAATGTTTCGTATGAGAGCTTTTTATCCATCAGTCTTCTTGAACCACTCATGAATATTGCCTAAGCAGATCCAATATCGAGGGCCATCAAAGGTAATCAGACGTATTCCTTCCTCCTCGAATACTTTATTCTCGATGCGGATTACAACACTCGTGGCATCCTTGGCAATTACATCATAGTGACTGGAATCCTCATCTCCCATGAAGCTTGTATAATACTTCTTGCGTGTGTAGCGAATTACGAGTTTTCCAAATACCTTCTGTAAACGTTTGATCGAATCAGGGCTAAATTTCTACGTTGACGAATTTCATTTAGCGTTCGACGAGCATCCGACCTCCATGTACCAAGAAGACGTTTGTCGATCATGTCGAGTACCAATGTATCCAAAGATGTGATGCCAACTATGGCAACAAGGCTATCCATAATGGTTTATGGAAACTGATCTGCCAACGGGAGGCACGGTCGTCACCGCACCTTCTAAAAAGGAAATGGTTTGAACAACAACACAGTATAATCGAAGCCCAAGAATTTGAATAGCTAAGCGGTGACTCCGCCCTGCGGCCGTGTCGTGTTGGCAGCACCTCAGATATAAGAAGTTCAATTGTTGAGATGGGAAATCTACTTGGTTATTTGATTTAGTGGACAAAGTTCCGACGACCAGTGGAATAGCAATAAATGAAGCCCACTTGCAACTGTCATTGCGATTGTGCCTGCATACCACATCATCTCACGATACTGGGCGGTTGATGGATTGAAGATTGGCAGTATGATCATTCCAAGAGCATTTAGAATTACCATGTAAACCAAACCAAGTACAAATCCGGCTACCAGCCCCTTGAGGAACCTCAGAATCGATCGCTCAACATAGGGGCGTTTTTCTTGGCCAAGCAATGAAGAAGCTAATCCACCCAATACACATGGAAAAGCCACCATAACTAAAAGATAATTATAACCGCATAATAATTTGTATAAAGTGCCAAGAACCAATCCTACGGTTATACCAAGCAGCATCCAACGCAATGATCGGCGTACAAAACCGCACCAGAATCCAATGATTGGTGGATAAATGAATCCCAAATTGTTGGCCAGCATTAGGTCATGAATTGATGCGTTAGAAATGTCCGATGGGATAGCTGCCATAGATAATACAAACGATACTACACCGATCAGTGCTCCAATACCGAAAACATAGAAATATCCCATAAGATGTGATGCATTAGAGTCGGTTTTCATAGTTTCAAAAGGCTGAAGAGCTTTATTCTTCACAAATTTCCATCCAGCAACATTGAATAATTATGGCTCTGCCAACGAAATATCGGCTGTCACAATGTCGGCAAGTCTGGCCAGAGAGAAAAGACCCTGTCAAACCCCCGACCCATGTCATTATTCTAAGGCCCTGATCGAAGGAGAAGCTCATGAAGACTACCTCTATTTTGGGAATTCTAGCTGTTGCGTTCTGCTGCACCACCTCAGCCCATGGCGTGACGATCGACTGGGTCACCGTCGGCAATCCGGGCAACGCGGCTGATACGGAAGTCATGTGGGACGGGACATCAGGGTACGAATCTTTACCCTACACTTACCGCATCAGCAAATACGAAGTCACTAACGCCCATTATGTTGAGTTCCTCAACTCGGTGGCTGCATCTGATCCGAATAAACTATATAACACCTATATGTGGTCGTAAGAGCGGGGTTGTAAGATCGAGCGGACCGGTGAGGATGGCAGTTATAGCTACTCTGTCGCCGCCGATCGAGCACAGCGACCGGTGAATTTTGTTTCGTTCTTCGACGCAATGCGTTTTGTCAATTGGTTGGAAAACGGCCAGCCAAAAGGAGCACAAGGCCCCGGCACAACCGAGGACGGCGTCTACACGATCAGCGATGGCGTGAGTGAAGTACGCAATCCCAACGCCGCCTACTTCATCCCGAGTGAAAATGAATTGTATAAGGCGGCTTATCACAAGAATGATGGCGTAACAGGCAACTACTGGGATTATCCCACCCGATGTGACAGCATGCCGAGCAACGATCTTGTAAATCCCGATCCAGGTAACAATGCCATTTTTGGGAGTACGGCTACACTATTGGCAGCCCGTACTATACGACAGAAGTTGGCGAATTTGAGAACTCTGAGAGCCCATATGGCACGTTCGATCAGGGCGGCAACATCTGGGAGTGGAATGAGACGATCACCGATTTTTTCGGATACTTGTGGCGTGGCTTGCGTGGTAGCTCGTTAAACCTCAACGTCGACGACCTGCATGCCTCTCACCGCTCCCACAGCAACCCGACGAACGAGTGCGGCGATGTCGGTTTCCGCGTCGCAAGTATCCCTGAGCCCGCCAGCCTTGCGTTATTGGCGTGTGTGCGGATTTCCGTTATGATATCGAGAAGGCACTGGAGCTGGTCCTAGGCTTCCTCTGACAAGACCTCTTCAGCCCATCCAACACCTGCCTCTTGCAGCTACTTATACATTTGTACCCATAGTATAAATATGGTTAGATACCCCCCTTGACATGCTTTTCCCGATCCGCTAAAATCCCATCACAATCCAATTGACGGTCCGCCCCCGCCTGTTGCGTATAACGCCGGGCACCGACCTCGGAAACCATTCCGTGGCAGGTGCCCGGTTTTTTTGTAAAGGGATCCAATCCCGAAGGAGTTTACAATGCCGCCAGAAACATCGGAAACCATCGCCGCCCACTTCGAACGATTCCAAGAGCTTGCAAATTTTATCCACCTGCTGATTAGCCTGTCCGGTTCGATCGACTGGAACAAACTACAGCCGCTATGGAGGCGATACCCAAATTGCCGGTGATCGAGCAGGCTTCTCAATGAGCGAATGATGCAGACGTAGACGCTAATGATCTTCGTGGGATTATAATCGTTCTCGGTTTTCGCTAGGTGTTCCCGCCTCCACTAGTTGGAGGATCACCTGCCGGACTTCCTTCTTAAGACTTGGCCAAGCTTTTATCACGTCTGCAAGTTCAGGATCATTGGGCATTGGAATAGAAATCCTGGGATCCAGGTGGTGGATGAGAGCTGCAAACGGGCCTGGGCACCAGAGTTCTTCTACGTTGCCGATGACGGCCTGTTCTACGTGTTCTGGGCATCAATCCACGACGGTCACAACACCATCCACTACGTGACCACCCGAGACTGGAAGGACATCACGCCTGCCCGTTCAACCATCTACTATGACCTCGGCATCCATGACATTGACCTGACGATCGTACAACACGATGGAACCTACTACGGATTTCACAAACCAGGTGACGTCCAAGACAAGATGGGCAATCGGCTGCTGACGGCTACGAACCTCGATCCCAAAAAGGATACCTTCGGCGGGAAGGGTGTCGGCAGGGATGTGTTTCCAGACAGCACGCGACCGACCGAAGGCCCAGAAGTCGTTAAGGTGATCGGGCAGGACAAGTGGTACGTGTACGCAGATCCATTCCACAGCGACCTGGAAGCCTGGGAAACAACCGACTTCGATACCTTCAAGAAGATCGCTGTAAGCACACCCCCGGAGGTGAAACACGGCAGCATGATCCCGATCACCGAACGGGAGCTGGAAACGCTGCTGAAAGCGTATCCTGGCAAGCCGAAGTGAGCGTTTACTGGCGACATGCTTTGGGAACCGATCTATCCTGGTGACTTCTGCCGGCAGGGATAAACGATCGATGCCGTTGCCACGATCATCCGTTATGATCTACGGCAAATGTATCAAGCGATACGCTGCCCTTTAACAAATCAGGTAAAAACATCCTGCAACGTTCTTGCACTGGCTTTGTAAAGTATTGTATTCTTTTGTGGCCTCTTGGGTCGGCATAATCCTAGCCTCGATCCCCATTATTTCGAGCTGTTCTCCGAGGTCGTTCTCTGGATTCATGCGGCCTGGATTACCGGTCCCAATCACAAGAATATCTGGTGAAGTCGCAATGATGTCCTGTCGCTAAATAAGCTCATAATGCTTAACATATTCAAGATCACAGACTAAATTTCGGTATCCACTCTCATAGGTCGACTGCGGAAATACGTGGAATCTTCAGGGGAAGCTATTTTGTCATCTGCGATAGTTGGGCAATCTATTGGACCATGCGATAAAATGTCTAATACCAAATTGGGAGAATGGACATGAAGAATTTTTCTAGTGTAGTGTTAGGAGGACTTTTGTTCTTCTTCATGATCGGCCCTTTGGCAACTGCAAATGATCCGGAAGAATCGAAAGGCGATGATACGACAGCGAAGATCGACATTCTTCTCAGGTCGAAAAAATCCAAGACCATCACGGTTTCTTTGGAGCAGACTGCCATGGACGTTTATAATCTCTGCAAGTCCGCCGCAGTCTATGCCGATGACGATCCTTGGCTTGGCTATGCGGCGGCGGGAGGCGGCCACTATGTATTGATGTTCTACGCGGAAGGCACCATGAAGGAAATGCGTGGGCGACCTGATGCCAACCGTGACAAGCTATACCCAGTGGTCCACTATCCGTCAATGTCCTTGGAAAATGGCCGATTCATTCTTCCGAAGGCTTGGCGGGACAGGACTTGCGGGGATCATGTCACGCTGAAAGTACCGGTCGGACCGGACAAAGCGAAAATTGCTACTGTCGTTTTGGGCATGAGCCCGCAGGACGTGATGAGTCTGTTTCAACCCGCGCCCGACCAGTGGGATGATGATCATGGCATTATCTTTGACTCAATTGACGACGATGGCAAGATATTGCTCACGTTTTCCGCCGAGGATGACAATAGTGCCAGTGATCGTAAGTCCGAAAAACTATCCGAAGTCATGTATCGGCCAGGTGGTCAAACGGAAATGCACTTCCTCTTACCCCGTGAGAAACGCGGGACGCCCATTCTTGACAAGTACAGGACGCTTCTGCAAAAGGGCAAGAGGGAGCAATCCGAGATAGAACGGCAGCCCGTCTCGAATCGAAAATTACATCAACCAAAGTCTACGCCATCGAGTGATACTCCATCGGACAGCAGCGACCGCGATGACCTTTTGGGATGGCAGTATCTCATGACGATGCACTATTGCGTCAAGGAACCCGGTAAGTGAGAAATCCTTGCTGGCCCCATCCAACTTCAACCGATTCCCGCCGGATTGGGCTTTGAGGGGAACGGCATCCGCGTCACCTACAATGAATCTCTTCGATGCTTTGAACTCGTCCCAGCTTCTAGAAATTCCTCGTTTGTCGGTCGGGCGCCACTTGTCCGTGTTTTGCCTTCGTCATCAGACGCGAAGGATGCGTCTTTTCCACCGATGGCAATTGGTATTCCTAACACCGGACGTTAGCAAGTTCAGAGGCCCCGAGACTCCTTGACAATCTGTAGTTTCCAACCCAGGGCGGCTCGTCCGTTCGCTCCGCTCACGTTCGCTGGCCCTGGCGAAGATGCCGAGAAAATAGAAGGGACCTACATCGTCTTGTCATCCGCCGCAAACTGCTGGAAGTATCATTCCGGAGTTCTCTTATTCTTGGGATGAGCGGGCTTGGGCTGAGATTCTGAACCCAAGGCCGCACCCTTGTCGGCCGGCATCCGCCGATTCCATGCCAGGACGGCCTCGGTAAGCCGCTGGACCACCGCTGGCTCTTTCTCAGCCAGGTTGCAGCTCTCGCCCGGGTCGGCAGCGAGATGATAGAGTTCCGGTTTGCCGCCGTCGTACTCGCATAACAATTTCCAATCGTTCTGACGTACGGACAGGTCGGGTAGCGGGCCGGCCCTGTAGGCGAACTTGCGATCGGGCGGACGCCGCCAGAAGAGAGGTGCGGCACGCGATGTGGTGCTTTCGCCAATTAGAACGGGCAGTACATTCTCGCCGTCGAACGTCGCGCCTGCCGACTTGGAAATACCAGCTACTGCCACGAGCGACGGGACCAGGTCCATTGCCGAGAAGACGGAGGTTTCGTTGTGCGTGCCGGCTTTGTCCTTGGCGATCAGCCCCGGCCCCCAAACGACCAGCGGCGAGCGTGTGCCACCTTCGTACAGCGTGGCCTTGGTGCCGCGGAAAGGGCCGGCGCTGCCCGCACCCACGTCGGGGCCGTTGTCGGAGCAGACGAGGATCAGCGTGTTGTCGCGCAAGGCCGGCGTGTTGTGGATATGGTCGAACAGCCGGCCGAGTTGTCGGTCCATTGTTTCGAGCACTGCCAGATACAACCGTCGCCGGCTGCCGTCGCCCCACGTATCCACCGGTGGCCAGAACGGGCTGTGCACGTCGTCAGGCCAAAGATTCAGATAGAACGGTTTACCGGCTCGGACGGCACGATCGATGAAAGCCGTCGCGGCGCCTACGAAACCGTCCGTGATCTCCGATCGCTGCATCCAAATCACGGGTCCGCCAAGGATTTCAGCATCCGCCCAGATGCGGCCGGGGTGCGTGTCGCCGGGTTTCAGCGTGCGTGGCAGCAGCTTGGCGCCCATTCCCTCGAAGTTGGTGAGTGTTTCGTCGAAACCGTAAGCGCAGATGGGCGGGGCATCGTCGACATCCCTCTGACCGCCCAGATGCCACTTGCCGAAGTGCCCAGTGGCATAACCGCTCTCGTGCAGGATCCTCGCCAGGGTGGGTGCTCGCGGATCGAGCCAATTGGCTACGCCACGCCGCTCGTTCTCCGCGCGATCCGCGAGGTACGACGTGATCCGCCAACGCTGCGGATATTGCCCCGTTGTCACCGCGCACCGCGACGGCGAGCAGAGCGGCGAATTGACATAGAACTGCGAAAACCGAATGCCTTCTGCCGCCAACCGGTCGATCTGCGGCGTTTGTGCATCACGATTCCCAAAGCAGGAAAAATCTCCCCAGCCCATGTCGTCGATGAAAACGATGACGATATTCGGTCGACGAGGTGACGTGGCATGTAACAATCCATGCGGAGATACCACCAAATGCAGGCCGGCAGCCAGCAAGAACAGGATCGTCGATCTCATTGTGGATTCTCTCGTCATTTCAGGCTCACTCTCCAATCCTGGCTGGATCAATGATTAAGGGGTGGGCACTCGACATCGATACCCCGAGGCTCGCGGACGACTGCGGAACTCGATCATGTTCCATCACGGCGGGCATTTCTCCACCGGTTGGCAGATACTCATGGAAGCAGCGTCAGCGTGATCCGGCGGACATCCATCGCGGACTTGCCGGGAATCTCCAGTGCCCGCAGGGTGAGCAGCGCCTCGCCTTGCGCTAGTGCGATCTCGCCAAGTTTCAGCGGGCGAAATTCCTTCATTTGCGATTCCCCATCGGGACGCGGCAGTGTGTCCTGATTCGTGTACAGCGGCGGGTCCCAACCCGGTGCGACGCGTCCGGTCAACCGATGATCGCCGCCGCAGGACACTTCGATCAGCGAACCGGTGTCGGCCACTGGACAGGTGTAGTCGATCACTACTTCGTACCGGCCTGTTGTGTGAACGTCAAGCAACCAGACCATGCTGTCGTCCTTGCTGGTCCAGTTGACAAAGTACGAGCAATTGGGTGCTTTGCTGCTACGGCGGACGTTTCCGCGTGGCTCGCCGTCGCGCGCGGGGAGGATTGTGATCGGGAACTCGCGATAGCCGACAGGCAGCGGTCGCGGATCGACGGCGTTGTCGCCGCCGGGCCTCTTCTCCCCCGTCCCCGGTGGGAGTACTTCCTGCCGCCAGTCCACTACGGCCTGTCTGAGCCGCGCCGCGACTTCGGGCCGACGATCGCTGATCGGTGCCGTCTGACCCGGATCGGCCAGCATATCGAACAGTTTGCCCTGGTTGTCGAGCCGATAGGTTTGGGTCCGAACGCTCACACGCCCAGCCCACGTCGAGAAGATCATCCGGTCGGGCCAGTCGGTCGCCTGCTGGAGCAAAAGCGGCGATAGATCGCAACCGTCAAGTCGTTTGTCGCCCACGCGCGGCACGCCTGCCAGCGAGGTTAGCGTCGGCATGAGATCGATCGCGCCGGCAATCTGGGTGACTGTATGGCCTGCGGGCAGCTTGGCGGGCCAGCGGCAGAAACAGACCGAGCGGACACCCCCCTCGTCGGTACTTCCCTTGCGTCCCTTCATGCCGCCATTTGACCGCCAGCTATTCGGGCCGTTGTCGGAGAAGTAAAGCACGATGGTGTTGTCAGTCAGCTGCAACTCGTCGAGTTTCGCCAGGACGCGACCGACGTTCGCGTCCTGGTTCTCGATCATCGCCAGCGCGCAGCGCGTGTGGTCGACAACTTCCTGGTCGGGCAGCGTCGCGCGCTGCGTGATCGGCTTGTTTTTGAACCGTTGCCAATCCCGATCGGGGACCGCCCATGGCGAGTGGGGTGTTGTGAACGGAATGTAACAGAAGAACGGCTTGGCCTGGTTGCGGTCGATGAATTCGATAGCTCGGTCCGTGCAGACGTCGACGATGTAGCCGCGTGTTGGAATCATGCGGCCGTTTTCTTCGAGTGGGGGATCGAAGTATTCGCCCCAGTGCCCGGCGGTGTGGCCGAAGAACTCATCGAATCCGCGGCCCATCGGGTGATAGGGATATTGGCTACCGTTGTGCCATTTGCCAAAGGCACCGGTCGCATATCCGGCCGCACGAAACGCATCGGCGATCGTCCGCTCATCCAGATCGAGCCGCTCCTGCCCAGTTGAAACACCTCGAACGCCGCCACGTGGATGGTACCGCCCGGTCAGGAACTCGGCCCGCGTCGGTGAGCAGACGGGACAGACGAAGAACCGGTCGAACGTCACGCCCTGCTGGGCAAGGGAATCGATGTGCGGCGTGCGGACTTGCGTGTTGCCAGTCTGGCTGTAGTCGCCCCAACCGGCATCGTCGGCGAGGAAAACCACGACGTTGGGTCGATCTTTCGTTTCTGCGCGAGCCGCCGTTTCCCGCGCGAACCCGGGGATGGGTACTGGGAAGACAGGGTTCTCGCTAACTTCGTGGCGCAGGAGATCCTCGACCTGTTGGATCAGGTCGCCGCGCGTGGCGGCCAGGTCGTTCGCTTCCCCGCGATCCTGCGCCAGGTCGTACACTTCCCACGCTCCGGGCTTCTTCCTTTTCAGGCCCTGCCGGACGACTTTGAAGTTATCGATCCGCACGGCAACCTGGCCTCCGTATTCGGGAAAGACCCAGATCATGGGTTTGCGTGAGTCGAGCGTCTGGCACAGGCCGGTGAGCACTGGCCAGAGGCTTTGGCCATCGAGTCCGCCGGGCTTTTCCAATCCCGCCGCGTCGCACAGCGTCGGGAACCAGTCGGCAAAATAGCCGGGCGTGCCGTTCACCGTGCCGGCCGCGATCCGGCCGGCCAAACGCGCGATCATTGGCACGCGGATACCCCCCTCGTAGACGCTCCCCTTGTAGCCGCGCAGGCCGGCCGTGCTGTTGAAGAACTTCGGGTCCGCGCCGCCGACGTGGAATCGCGGTTCCGCGCGCCCTTCGTGCGTGGTGCCGTTGTCGCTGGTGAAGACAACCAGTGTGCGGTCGGCCACGCCCGCGCGATCGACTGCCGCGAGCACGCGGCCCACGTAGCCGTCCAGGTCGCTGATCATCGCCGCGTAGCCGGCTCGCGGCCGCGGATGCGGCAGGTAGCCATTCTCGCCGCGATAGACCTCCCTGTCCCATTCGGCGGGAAACTTCTCCACCGACTCGCGCGGCGGGTGGATGGCAACGTGTGGCTCGGTGAAGGGCAGGTAGAGGAAGAAGGGGCGCGATGCATGGGTGGCGATGAACTTCTCCGCCTCCGCAACCATCAGCGTCGGTGCGTGGGTTTCGCCGATCCAGTCGTCGAGCTTCACCTCGCCTTCGGGCTGCTTCGCATGGCCGGGGATGGGCCTGGTATTGATCGTGATCTTCTCCGCGTTCCGCCACAGGTGCGGCGGGTAGAAACTGTGCGCGACAGACTGGCAGTTGTAGCCGAAGAAAAGATCGAAGCCCTTGCGGTTCGGATCACCCGTACTGCCGACTGGGCCGAGCCCCCACTTGCCCATCGCGCCCGTGGCATAGCCGGCCTTTTGGAATAATTGCGCGATCGTCACCGCCTGTTCGGACAGCGGATATTGCCCTTCGCTGAACTCCGGGAAATTCAAGCGGGCTTGCCGATTGCCACGCACTTCGGCATGCCCCAAATGCTTGCCGGTCATCAGTACGCAGCGCGACGGAGCGCACACCGGCGCGCCGCTGTAGTGCTGCGTGAACCGCATCCCTTGCGCGGCGAGGCGGTCGATGTTCGGCGTGGGGATCTTCCGCTGGCCGTAGCAGCCGAGTTCTCCCCAACCTAGATCGTCGGCAAGAATGAAGACGACGTTCATTCTATCCGCTGTGGATTCGGCAGGAACGGCGCTGGCGGCCAACGGAACCAAGAGGCAATAGCTGCTTAGAAGCCAGAACAGAGCTCTTCTCGCCTTTTGAGAGATGGGCCGGTGGTGAGGGCAATTCGAAGTTGTGTCCGTAGATCCAAGAAACGAAGTTCGGCTAAGACTGACTGGTATCATTTGCTTTTCCTTTTTGGAATTCCTTTTGGAATTCTGTTCTTCGCGGCGTACTACGGAGGATCAAGATGCCTCTCATATCCGCACACCTCAAATGAGTTCACCGATACTGCCGGAGGCGGATGCACGCTAGATAGGCTAATGGTATTCCCGTCGAGCTTCAACGCCCGACCGCCGAAGAACGGGCATTGCCAATGCAGGATCCGGATCATTTCGTGGCGTCAGCCCTCGTGCCTTGCTCGCGGATTTGTTTCAGCAGGGCCTTCAGTTCGGCGACTTTATCGGGGTGGGTGGCAGCGATGTTCTGCTTCTGCGGGAGATCGGTCTTCAGATTGTAGAGTTCCACCGGGCCGTCGTCGTCGGGCGGGTAGCCGTGACGCGCTTCCCAGGCCGGGTCGCGGCGGGAGACGTAGCCGTCTTGACTGTCCACCAGCAGCCAGTCGCCATGGCGGATGGCGTAACGGCCGGCGGCAGTGTTGTGGATGTGCGTGTTGCGGACGGATTCGACATCGCCTTGGATCAGAGGCAGCAGATCGTGGGAATCCTCGGCGGCGTCGGCGGGCAGCTCGTAGCCGATGGCGGCGGCGAGTGTCGCCATAAGGTCAATCTGGGAGACGAGCGAGCTGGAAACACTGCCCGGCTGGGTGACGCCCGGCCATTTCATGAGCAAAGGAACGCGATGGCCGCCCTCGTAAAAGTCACGCTTCAGACCGCGCAGGGGGTGGGAGGACCAGTGGCCGTATTGTTCGTCGCGCGTGTAGGCGTAGTGTTCCGGGCCGTTGTCGGCGGAGAAGATCACGAGGGTATCCTCCGCCTGGCCGGACTCTTCCAGCGCTCGGAGGAGCTGGCCGATGGAATGATCGGTCTGGTGGACAAGATCGCCGTAGGGGCCGGCCCCCGACTTGCCGTCGAACTCGTCGTTGGGGATGATGGGCGCGTGGGGCGATGGGTAAGCAAAGTAGAGGAAGAATGGTTGATCGGCATCTTTGCGCGAGTGGATATATTCGACGCCGCGCCGGGTGGTGACGGGGATGTTCTGATAAGGATCCCAACCGGTGATCATGGGACCGGGCCGGCATTCCCAGTTGCCTTCCTTGATCGGTTTCCACTTCGCGGTCTCCATGAGCGTGTCGGGCGCCTCGACGACCC
>JAFGFZ010000073.1 GCA_016930815.1 Pirellulales bacterium
GTACGCAGATTCTGTATAGGAGAATTCAACAATCTGGAGCCGAACGTTCAGGATCAGCGGCCGGGGAGTTGAATATGCCGAGCGAAGCTAGCCCCCGACCTGATTCCCGGTCCGCTGAATCCGTTGGTTCGAACATTTCTACCACAGACACGGAGATTGGCTCAGAGTTGCCCATGAATCATTCGAGTGACGCCATCCTTCATCAATTTTCACCAAAATTCAAATTCGAGCTAATGTTACTTCGTAGACAGTCTCAAGCAATCACGGCCCAAGTTCCCGGTGGATGGCTATCGCTGCTTCAATCACCAGCGTTCCGATTCCGTTCTCCGTCATCCTCTGCGCCTCCGCGCCTCCGCGCGAGTCGTCTTCTTCTCTGGTTCTACGAACATTGATATCCAATCCGAATGGAATACAACCACGGCAAAATAAATGTCGATCGAAAACGGGATCTTGAAATATTTGCTTTGCCAGGGGGTCCAAAGATACACCAGGGGAATTGGAAAAAAGGCGTATCTTTTCAGTCCGCACTTCGAGCCAACGGTATGTAAGCACGAAACGTTCATATAGCGGCGGAAGTGCGATACCGCTCAAACAATAATTATCGATAATTGCCTTGCGTGGCGTTTCTATTCGAGCTGGTTTCCAGCAAACACAATTCCAATCATCGGGATCGATACCCGCATTGAGTTCAATTGGAGGCGGATCTTCTTGGGTAAACCACTGGTCGAATTCAAGAGACTCAACGAAGGCCGTGATTAGATCATCATCTCCCACAAACGCACCTCTGTCTGCCAACGGGTAGCGATGGCGGTTATCATCGGTTCCAACTTGATTGAAACACAATCCTTGATTCTATTCTATCGAAGGCGTCTGCTTAGATCCACTGGGAGGTGACTCTGCTCTGCCGCCGTCGCTTGTTGGCGGACCCTCGGCATGGCGGCTATGGAGCTCTGGGGCCGAACAAGACTGCTGATTACAAGTAGCGATACTTTCATCCCACCGTGCATAAATACCTCCAAACAACCAACCGAGAAAGGCGAATGTTAGCGCATAAAGAATGTAACTACCTACTTCGGATTCGTAAAAAGGCATAGGATATAATAAGAAAAACATCAATATGCCAAATATTGAACAAGTGATTTCTACTTTAATATTAGGCCAGTCAGATCGGCGCAGAACTAGCACAAGTAATGCCGTTGCTGTTGCAGTTCCCAAGCTAACAAACAAATTGATCGCATTTCTCTCTGGTAGAATCCATAGGAAAATAGCGAGCACGGCTGAGAATACCGTAATAGCGAATAGAAGCCGGATGACATTGAATGATATTCTCATTGCTTAACATCAGCAATATGGCACCCTACGGGAGTCTCGGCCGTCACCGCCCGTGGCGAAGGAGAATGGTTTTAATTTCTATTGATTGTACCAATGTTGACGTCAGTTACCATACAACGAGAGTGACTCAGCTGTGGTGTGTGCCATGTTGGGCATCCACATGGTCCTTTGCGGTTTGAATCAAGGCATCAACGTAGCCGTAGTGCCTGTATGGATAGCACGCGCCAGTAGGGCGAATCGCATCGAACTTGTCAGCGGTCTGAGACGCTACAACCTGCAGTTCCACACCGAATTCAATATTGATGTACAACCGGACGCGTTCGACGTCGTCCGGCCATTCGTATCCAGCCCAGGTATTGTCCAAGGGCACGGTACAAAGATCGTCCCAAGATGAAGGCCACTTATGTTCTCGTTGCACGTACCGATCAATGAGAACAGTCGCCATGTTGATTGCATGCAACGTGTTTTCAGCTCGGAGCGGCGAGGAAATTCCACAGTAGAAGCAAACAGCTGCAGCACCTACTAGCGTAAGTAAAACCGCAGACGCTGCTCGTATGAACCACCTCTTCATACGAGGACTGGACAATGTCATTGCACTGTGCCTCGGTTCGCCAATGGTTAGCGTGATGGTCGCCGCTTTCAACCGAAGGAGACGTCTTAGGACAACCGTTCATTCTACTGAATCGGACAGGCTGTGAACCACCAAAGCAGCGATAGCGCAGCCACGCTGCCGCCGACACTGTGTTGGCGATGACAACGGAACGTATGGGGTCATCGCGCATTTCACTCATGTCTATTGGGCATGAATGGGCCATCGAACATCTGTTCGTTCATAGTGGCGAATTGCATATCCAAGAATTCGTTCAAATCACCTTCCTCGATCGTAGATCGCTCGTGGTCTAGCATGATCCCATGTCCGACGCCGTCCCATCCAACGTAGTCGCCGTTGCCGAACGAGTAGAAGAGATGGCTCTCGTCAGGGTCAAGCTCGAATCCGTGAATGAAGTCCCACCCAGATCCTGACAAGGTCATTATCATCTCCGGTGCTAGGATGCCGCTTCCTGTACCCGTGTCATCTGTTATCCCTCCGAATGCTGAGTAGATTCGACGAAGCCTCTCTGGGATATTCTCTGGCAGCTGTCTTTCGATCGCTGGAAGACGGAACCGTGGTTGTTGGCAATTGAACCGAAAGACAAAACCGAACCAGACCAACCAAGGATTGTCATCCTCTCTTTCGAGATAGACACGCATCGGCTGATCGTCGTCAAGTGTTTCTAGTAGGGAAACAAGCTTGGCTTCCCCCGATTGGTGTGCCAGGCGAATGAAGTATGGCGCTCCGACCGCATACGCTTCCATTTCCGCCTTAGTAAGAACACCGGCAATATCGTTAGGAAGATCGCAATGATGAACCTCCCAAGCGCAGATCTCAATCTTGCGAGATATTGCCACGGAATTGACCTCTTTATTTCCCAACGCAATATCAGCTGTCACAATATCGCCAAGTCTGGCCAGAGAGAATAGACCCTGTCAAACCCCCGACCCATGCCATTATTCTAAGGCCCTGATCGCATGAATGCAAGATAAATCGCGTGGGATCGACCTAACATCGGGTAAGTACTTATGAGTTCAACAACCTCATTAGCGATTCTCAAATCCATGGGAATAGAATCTGAAAAACTCGCGCACAAAGTTTAGGAGAAAAGGCAGCTCTCCGTTATCATCATCCATGGGGTGTACCTGTCGTGTACCGTTCTGAAGCTATCCTTGAACACGACTTCAAAAGGACGAGCTCATGAAGACCACGTCTCTACCAGTCTTTTTATTGGTGTTCTGCTTCGCCACCGCGGTCCATGGTGTGACATTCGACTGGATCACCGCCGGCAATCCGGGCAATGCGGGTGAACTATCCGGATGGGGTGCTGGGGGAAGGGGACCTGATCGCGTTTGCGGGGCGGTCGATTACACCTACCTCATCAGCAAATACGAAGTCACTACTTCACAATATGTAGAGTTCCTCAACGCGGTGGCTGCATCCGATCCGAATGGGCTATACAGCACCTCCATGTGGTCGAGAGGATGGGGTTGTAAGATCGAGCGGACCGGCAGCGATGGCAGCTACAGCTACTCGGTTGCTGCCGACCGGGCGAACCGACCAGTAAATCATGTTTCGTTCTTCGACGCGATGCGGTTTGTCAACTGGCTGGAGAACGGCCAGCCCACCGGAGCACAAGGCCCTGGCACAACCGAAGAAGGTGTCTACACAATCAGCAAGGGATTGAGTGAAGTACGCAATCCCAACGTCACCTACTTCATTCCGAGCGGGGACGAATGGTACAAGGCAGCATACCACAAGAACGACGGCGTAACGGGTAACTACTGGGATTATCCAACCCAAAGCAACGACATACCGAGCAACGGTCTTGTAAATCCCGATCCAGGCAACAACGCCAATTTCTGGCAGGACGGCCACACAATCGGTGACCCGTACTGGATGACAGAAGTTGGCGAATTTGAGAACTCCGAGGGTCCATATGGTACGTTTGACCAGGGAGGCAACGTATGGGAGTGGAATAAGGCGGTAATCGGTAGCGTGTATCGTGGCTTGCGTGGCGGTTCGGTCGGCGGCCACAGCGTCGACCTGCACGCCGCGTACCGCAACGGCCACAGCCCGACGCTCGAGCGCGATACTGTCGGGTTCCGCGTCGCAAGTATCCCTGAGCCCGTCAGCCTTGTGTTATTGGTTTGTACGGGTGCTCTCGTTCTGATGATGAGAAGACTTTGGATCCAATTTTAGGCTACTTCTGACAAAACATGTCCACCCCACCCAACACCTGCCTCTCGCAGCTACTTATACATTTGTACCCGTAGTATAAAGATGTTTATAAGTACCCACTTGACATGCTTTTTCTGATCCAGTAAAATCCCATCACAGTCCAATTGGCGGTCCGCCCCCGCCTGTTGCGTACAACGCCGGGCACCAACCTCGCAAACGATTCCGTGGCAGGTGTCCGGTTTTTTTGTTAAGGAGTCCAGTCCCGAAGAAGAAGCTATGAAGAGCTGCTGGTCTTGGTCTGGTGATTATGATAGGTGTTTTGGCTGAATATAGGATTGCCGGTGCCCTGGTGGCCAGTGGGCACCAATGGAAGCTGGGGCCTGACAGGAAGGAAACAATACGCCGGTTGCAGATTAAATAGTTTTGCGCAGCACGAATGACAAACCGTGGAAGCCTCCAGCTGAGGACAGAGAAGGCGAAGGCGACGAAACGTACTATCCCTCCCTGGCTGAAATCGACCTGGCGACCGCAAAGATCCGTACCGGGTGGACGGCCAGGGAGCGGGCGAAGCGGCGTTGTGGCAGGACGCTTGTCCGGTGGAGACCCTTCGTTGTCCCTGTTGCATCACTCGGTGAAGGGGAGTCTCGCCCCGGACTGACGACTTAGACTGATGAAATACTCAGTGATTAACCCACGGGTCGGCGAATTTCGTTCGACGCGGATTCAAGTTGGGGAAAGGAATATCGACATGGGCCGGTGGTGGGAGTGCTCACCGAGATCAGGGATACGAGAAAAGATGGGGAGATGTTGGCGGAGCGGATTCTGAAGGTAAGGCGGGCGAGGGTACAGAGGGATTTGCTCTATTGCGTGGTTTTGACACGCAATAGGAGTTCAGGTAATAGCTTACCCGCTTTCTCACAATCGAACCGCAGATCACAGATATCGTCGACACCAGTCTCGCCAATATTTATCACCACCAGTCTCCCACCATGGTTCTTGGTGGCTCTGGGTATCTCGGCTGCTGGCAGGACCTGGCAGGAAGACCCGACGACGATCATTAAGTCGGCTTGATCTGCCCATTGGAACGCAAGATCCACCGCGGACTCGGGCATCGCATCACCAAAGTTGATGATGCTGCTCACCAGTGGCCCACCACATTCTGGACACTCATATGACAAGTCGCGACGGATGCGAGATTTTTTCCTCTTCGGCATGGCTACCAAGTCACTCACCGCAAACGTCTTGTCACAGGGCCGGCAGCGCAACCTATTTTTGTTACCATGCAACTCCGCCAACTTGTCAAATGGGTAACCCGACTCAAGATGCAGATTGTCCACATTCTGACTGATGAGAAACGAGCATTTGCCAATCTTCTCAAACTCAACGATCGCTCGATGTGCCGGATTTGGTTTGATTTCTGAGAGTCTTTTGGTAGGCCGGGGTGGTGGCAGTCCTCGATCGCGACGCGTCCATACACCGTCAGGTCCACGGTAATCTGGCAGGCCTGATTCGGTAGAAATGCCAGCTCCCGTGAACCACACGACCGTTGTCGCGCCATGGATCCACGTTGCCAAGGTCGCTAGCTTCGATTCAGTAGTTGTCATAGCAGGATCGAGGTGTGATGAAACCACCGTGCCGGAATACCGCGGCAGTGCTGCGGTTGTTAATAAAAGGATGATAACCTGTCTCCACATCATTCGACAGAGTTCCCGCCGCTTAGCGGGCCGAAACGTGGCTTTTCGGCCCGGTATAGTGGGCCGAAAGGTCTCTTAACCCGAACGGCCTGCGGCGGGAGAGACAACCGAGACCTTGGGTCTTCGGGAGGGAAATTTGAGCGTGGTGCTACCACGGACCGACGTCGCGCGGGGTAACAGAGAGACAATGTCCTAGAGTACCACCTATTTGTAAATCCTTTGGAAAACTCGCCTTACAGTAAAAAAGCCCAGGCGTTTTGCCTGGGCTTCTCCTCTTAACCCGTCGGTCGGCGGATTTCGCTCGACGCGGGTACAAGTAGAGTAGGGCGAACACCCTTCGAAATTGCCTGGACCGACGAACAGAGACACGGCGTTTGTCGCGCATTGAATAACCCGAGGCATTGGTAGGAAAAATGCGGCTCGGGTTATGTCTGCAACGGCATCCAGCCTCTTGTAGCTCCAAAAATTCGGTTGGGTCAGGCCACAATCTCCACAGTGGGCGTTGATAACATTGTCAACCTGATGAAAGGAGCAGCGTTGCTTCGACCGATCGGGTCCGATGGAATCCCGGCAGGTTGAGAAGTCGCGTTCGTGATCTCCGTCATGGGCACAGCAGCTCGGTCGAGGCCTGAATTTGCCGCCGAGGTTTGTCCGGCTTCAGCAAATTCGATCAGGGCATTCGATCAGTCGGGCGATTTGACCACCACAAGATAGCGGCCGGCCGGAATTCCGAAAAATGGGTGGTTTTTTGAGGCGTCCCATTTAATGTATGAGTTTCGACACAGCTGCCCGACAACCAGCGAACATGACCGCCGTCCCCAGTATCAACAGGAATCCGGCAGCCGGCTCGGGTACTGCTGTCGAACGAGCGCCAACCGGACTGACTACAGTCCCGAAATGCGTTTGCCAGTCGGCCAAGTCCGAACTGCTCAAAGGATTGGGCGACTCGCCCCGTTGCCAGATCAAGAAATCAGTACCGTCGACGTCACCATCACCGTCGAAATCACCTCCTAACGCATACACACACACGGTCAACATGGTATATCCGGCCAAATTGCCTTCGGTCAGGTAATCGATCGTGTAATCCTCGTCGTACGTCGCACCGGTAATGACAGCCCAATCGGAAATGGAGTCGTCCCAGTAGTTGATGGCATCGGTGCCGGGAATCAGGTCGAGGAACTCGGTAAGTGAGTCATCGGCATCACCGAAAAGCGCCAGCATTCCGCCGGTGGATATGTTGATGAAGCTGTCGCCGCCGCCGTTGTAATCGATGGTTAGCGTCCCGCCCGTGCTGACCAGTCCTCCTTCGGTGATCGTGAGGGCCCCGCTGCCTTCGCGGCCGACTTGGAGGCTCAAGCTGTTAGTCCACGTCGAACCTGTGCCGTCGACCGTGACCGTGCCCGTCGAGCCGACTTGTAGACCAATGGAGCCTAAGCAGTCCGCTACGCGGCCGCCGCCGGTGATGTTGAGCGTACCGTCGCCGTAGTGGCCGACAAAGAGATCTTTCCTGCTGTTCCACTGCGAGCCAATGCCAGTAACCGTTGCTTCCCCAGTAGAGCCAATTTGGTAAGCGATATAACCATGAGAAGTATTGGAAATCACGCCCCCATCTTCCACAATTAATGCACCGTTGCCATAATTCCCCACACAGAACTGGCCCGAGTTGTTCCATTGCGAGCCGGCGCCGGTGACTGTCGCCATCCCTGTCGAGTTGGATTCCACGCCAATGGTACTGTGGATATTGGAGACCACGCCTCCATCCTCCACCCTCAGAGTGCCGGTACCATAATAGCCCACCCGTACATTGCTCGAGTTTTTCCATTGCGAGCCGCTGCCGGTGACCGTGACCTTGCCCAACGAGCCGGCTCCGTACCCAAGGAAGCCATAGGTGTCTGTGACGCTGCTACCGCCGCGGACCTCTAGGGCGCCATTGTAGTCGTTGCCTACCGTCAGCGCGCTGGTGAGATTGGCTGTGGCTCCGTCGACGAGTCTTACCGTGGGCTTCCGACCGGCGCCGGCGCCATCGATCGTATAGGCGGCGGTGCCGGGATTGAAAGTCCCGCCGAGTACGGTCAAGGTGCCATTATGGTGGGTGAACGTGCCGCCGGGCTGGATCATCAGTGAACCGGTGTTGATCTGCCCACCACCGTCGATCGTCAGAATGCCGGTGCCCCAGACATTCATCAAATTGCCTACATTGACCGTGCCGCGCGTTTGGACAGTCAGAATTCCCGTGCCTCCGGCCGCCGAAAATTGTCCCCCGACGTACAGGTCACCGATGCTGTGGTTCCAGGTCGAACCGGCGCCGTCAACCGTGACTATGCCTGTCGAGCCATCTACGCATCCGAGGTAGCCCGCCCACTTGCTGGAGACGGTACCGCCGCCGGTGATGTTGAGCGTACCGTCGCCACCGGCACCGATGTACAGCTCTGTTTTATTGGTCCACGTCGAGCCCGTACCGTCGATCCTGACCTCGCCCGTCGAGCCGCCTTCAGAGCCGATATAGCCGGAGGTGCTGGAAACACTGCCGCCTCCGGTGACGTCCAGCGTTCCGTTACCAGAGAGGCCGATGATGAGTAAGTCAGCGTTATTGTTCCACCTCGAGCCCGTACCGTCGATCCTGACCTCGCCCGTCGAGCCGCCTTCAAAGCCGATACAGCCGGAGGTGCTGGAAACGCTGCCGCCTCCGGTGACGTCCAGCGTTCCGTTACCAGAGAGGCCGATGAGTAAGTGACCGTTATTGGTCCACGTCGATCCCGTACCGTCGACCGTGACCGCGCCCATCGAGCCGTATTCATCGGCGATCCAGCCAGACCTGCTGGCGATACTGACGCCGCCCGTAATCGCCAGTGTTCCACCACTAACGATAGTTTTGCCGCCGTAAGAGTTGTGGCCTGTAAGGCACAGCGTGCCCGTGCCCAGCTTCTTCAGGCCCTGGGGCCCGCTGATCGTCTTGGTATAGACAAACTCTCCGGCAATGGCGTTGGTGGAGTCGATACCCAAGAACGAATTGGCCGCAAATGTGGTCTCGTTAGCGGTCAGCAGCTCGCTGATGTCCCCCGCGTCCCACTCTCCCAGCGCACCCGCATTGACCCCCAGCGTGGCACCGGTCGCCACGGAGATCTTGCCAGGCATGTCATAGCCGGGCAAGGAAGTCGTCTTTGCCACCTGGAGTGTGCCACTGGTTACGGAGGTGCCGCCGCTGTAAACGTTGGCGCCACTGAGAACTTGCGTCCCGGATCCAATCTTCGTCAGGCCGCCCGGGCCGCTGATCGTACCCGAGAACGTCGTTTTCGGGTCCGAGCCCGCAACACTCAACGTGGCGGTACCGAGCGTCACGCTGCCGCTGCCCGACAAGCCGTGAACTGTGTCGCTCACACCGTTGAGATCGAAGGTGGCACCTCTGGCCACTGTTGTGTCAGAGGAGTCCGGAAGCTGGCCCGTACCGTTTAGTTGGAGCATGCCGGCGTTGATCACAGTAGCTCCCGTGTACGTGTTCGTGGCACCCAGCACCAGCGTGCCGTTACCCTTCTTCGTCAGACTGGGCCGGTAGCCGGTTAGCAGGCCGGCGGGACCAAACACCGGATCGCTCGAAACGTCCTCGAGTGTGCCGTTGAGTATCGTTTGCCCGCCGCCGTCAATTGTCAGGGAATTGATGTGCATTTTCACGTTGCCGCCGACGGTGAGGGTTTTACCCTCTGACACGGTCCAGGTCTGGTCCATACCGAGAGCCACTGTGCAGTCAATCGTACAATCCTCCTGGGTGTGGATACCGCCTTGCGTCACCAAGAGTCTTCCGCTGCCGGTAAACCAGTAGCCTGTGGCGCCGCTGGTGATATCTATTTGATGGGCGCTGACATCGCCGACAGAGATTGACGAGCTGGGATTTGTCGGCGAGTCAAAGACCGCCGAGTACTCGCCGTTTAGCCACTTTCGCGAAGAACCGCCCATGGTCCAGGATGTTCCGCTAGTGCTCCAGGCACCGCCGTCGTTGTTGATCCAAGTGAGCGTGCCCATGCTGCCCGTATAGTAAGACTGCCCGGTGATGGCATCGACGTACTCCGGAAGGCGAGTCACGTTGGCGTAAGCGATTCGGGAAAAACCCTCATAGTCCCACTTGATGCGTCCATCCGGAAACCTAGTCAACCCCGTGCCCCAGCTGTTCTTGACTATATAATAGCCCCCGCCTTCGTAGTCGCTGTCGTCGCGATAGCCCACCAGCAGCATCGCATGGTCCATAGCTTCACTGCTTTCTCCCGTCCTGTCGAGGTCATAGCATGCGATAGAGACGCAGAGTGGGCCATAGGCCTTCAGGTATGATTTGACACTGTTGGAGTCATCCGACAAGTCATCACTATTATATGAAGTAATCTTGACAACACGGTTCTCCCAACCGCCTTCAAGCGGCCACTCCGTTGATGTGCTTTCCGCCGTGTAGTGAAGTTCCGTCTCCCTAACAATACCAGTGTTCTTAAAGTAATTCAGTGCATCTGCTGGGAATCCACCATCCTGTACAGACACTATGTCGGCACAGACGAGGTGTTGCTCAGAGAGGTTTAGCTTGTAGGAGAGATCGTTGCGGGTGATTAGATACCCGGACTCCAATGCCGCTGTTGACGCGAACGCCGCGCAGGTACCGGCGGAGCCCTGGTCCCTAACGCCGGTCACGAAGCTTGATCCGCCGACGTCCCTCCAATCGAAGGAATCAGCAGCGGCTTGCCAAGGTGCCACCAAATGCGCTATGACAAGAACACTGAACAATAAGTAAAACGGCCTCGTTAATCGTGATACCATGATGGCACCTCCTGTCGACTGATGACCAATTGGGTGATAGGCTAAATTATTCCACTAGTGACAGCATTCTTTGTTTTTGGGCGATCACTTATTGCCCCCCCCCAATTAGGTATCGCCTTCAGTGATAGAGGCAAGCGGATACAAAGCGCCTATTTTGGAAGCGCCAAAGTTTCAGGCCTCATAAAACAGTGCGAGTTTTTGGGCCCGCAGGGCTCACAGAATCCTCCGGAAAATCATTCCAGACTATGATCTTCTTCCAGA
>JAFGFZ010000474.1 GCA_016930815.1 Pirellulales bacterium
CCACCCTGGGCTGGAATAGGGCCGCCCCGTTGGGGCTGGGCTGGAATAGGGCCGCCCCGTTGGGGCTTTTTGGAGAGGGGTGGTTGATTGGAACCCAGGGTTGCGCCAAAGCTCGCGGAGCTCGCATTGGCACCACCCTGGGCTGGAATAGGGCCGCCCCGTTGGGGCTGAGGCTTCGAGTGACTTGTGAAAGCAACGAGGGCTTGTACGAGTGCTTGCACCTGAGTTACCCAATCTTCTCTTGACTGCATTTCCTTGCCGCTCATATACTCACACACCCGCAATCTTCCGCGGCCCGCTGTAGAATTCCTTTCTCAGCGAGCTGCTCTCCCGATCGCCGGTTTATGGAGAAACCGCTATGCCTGCAAGGATCTGCACGGAACCTCGGCCTTCTCGTCGATTTTCATCCCATAAGCATTTCCGTTTTGGCTGGCTCATAACGGGTGTGGTTGTGGTGGCTCTATGCGGAGTCATTCGTCATTACTGGAATGCGGAACCGGCAAGTGCCGAAGTGTCCAGGACCCACGGGCAGCGTGCGGTACAACCATCGCAGACCCAATCCCAAACGGTCCAACCGAGTTTTCCGGATCCCGTTGCCGTCGTTAATAATCAAGATATCCGCCGGCTTGATCTGGAAAACGCATGCATTCAGAGGTTTGGCGAGGAGGTCCTCGAAAGCATGGTGAATAAGCACTTGATTTCGATGCATTGTCGACGTCGGGGAATCACTGTCACGGAAGCTGAAATCGACGCGGAAATTGACCGCATGGCTGAGCGATTCAAAATAACAAGGGGACAATTTCTTGATTTGCTCCAACGCGAACGCGGAATCGATTTGGATGAATACCGCCAGGACATGCTCTGGACCATGTTGGCACTTCGCAAACTGGCTGCGGATAAGTTGACCGCCAACCAAGACGAGTTGCAGGCCCTTTTCGAAACTCAATATGGACCTCAGGTCCAAGCACGGCTGATCGTTGTTGATGACGAAAAGAAGGCGCATGAATTACATGCCCAACTCATGGCCAATCCAGGTGACTTTGCCCGATTGGCAATCGAGGAATCGAGCGATGTGAATAGTGCGAGTATCGGAGGATTGATTCAACCCATTCGGCGTCACATGGGGGATCCAGCAATTCAGAAGGAGGTTTTTCAATTACCAGAGGGTGCCATTTCGCCGATCATTCGAGTTGGCAATCAATACGCCATCCTGAAATGTGAAAAACATATCGCACCCCAAAAGGTCCCACTGGATAGTGTCCGACAAAACCTGATTGAACAGATCAAGGAAAAGAAACTCCGCGGCGTGGCCAACGAACTTTTTGCTAGTTTGCAGAAATCAGCGACGATCAGCAATGTCTACAACAATCCGTCACTCCAGCAACAAATGCCAGGTGTTGTTGCAACCGTCAATGGCGATCCAATCACGCTCCGCCGGCTGGGTGAAGAATGTTTGCGGCGCCATGGAGAAGAGGCGTTGCAGATTGAAATCAGTCATTTGTTACTTCGTCAGTCACTTCAAGCAGCGGGCCTTTCCGTAACGGACGAGGATCTCGATGCCGAAGTGCGGCGTGCGGCAATCCTATCGGGCGTGGTTGACCAGGCGGGCAACCCCGATCTCGAGAAGTGGATGAAGATGGCTACCGGGGACCGCGGCATTTCGCGTGAGCTGTATTACCGCGATTCCGTCTGGCCGTCCGCAGCCTTGAAGAAACTGGTTGGCCCAGAGGTGCGGATCACCGATGAGGACATGAAGAAAGCATATGAAGCCAACTATGGCGAGAAAGTTCGGTGCCGGGCGATTGTGATGACGAATCTCCGCAAGGCGCAGCAGGTGTGGGACATGGCACGGAAGAATCCAACGGTAGAGAATTTTTCAGCGCTAGCGGCGGAATATTCCATCGAGCCAACCAGCGGCTCGTTACGGGGCGAGGTTCCGCCAATCCGACGCTATGGCGGCCAGCCCCAGATCGAACAGGCTGCGTTTGCACTGGAGCCTGGACAGGTTTCGGGGATTATTCACATCGCGGATAAAGCAATCATCCTCTTCTGTGAAGGTCGGACCGAACCAGAAGATATCAGATTGGAGGATGTCGCGGGCATTCTTCGGCGTGATCTTGAGGAGAAAAAGGTCCGTATGGCCATGACGGATCGATTCGAGCGAATGCAAAAGGAGGCTCGAATCGAGAATTATCTTGCCGGCACGTCGCAAGCTCCAACGCGGCCGAAGGCCTCCGCGCAGGCCGCCTCGGCTCCCGTCCAGCGTTCCCAACGCAACTCCCGCCATGATCCGGCAGTTCGTCCAACGGGTGGAAGTCGCCAGCCCAGGGGAAGAGAGTAGTTTATGGACGCTTCCCCAGCGCAAGGCAATGCCCCGCCGCCTTTTCGCGTGAAGGTGGCCAGCCGAGTCAAACGGCTCCCGCCCTATATGTTTGGCCGAATCAATGCGCTCCTCTACAACAAAAGACGTGCTGGTGACGATGTCATTGATCTGGGGATGGGCAATCCGTCCGATCCGCCCGAAGACCGTGTCATTAATAAGCTTGTTGAAGCGGCCCGGGATCCACGCAACCATGGCTATAGCAAGTCGAATGGAATTGCAAACCTTCGACGTGAAGTTGCCAGTAAATACTTCAAAAAATATGGTGTCCGCCTCGATCCAGTCAGCGAGGTTACCGTCTGCCTCGGCTCCAAAGAAGGATTTTCGCACATGTGCCTGGCTTTGATGGGGCCTGGCGATACGGCGATTGTTCCGGCACCATCTTTTCCAGTCCATCTATATGCCGTCGCGCTGGCGGCGGGGAATGTCATCTCGATCGAAGTAGCCAATCAAGATACGTTCCTCTCAAACATTGCCTACACATGCCAGCACCTCTATCCGAAACCGAAGCTCTTGATTGTCTCCTTTCCGCACAATCCGACGACGGTTGTCGTTGAACAGCCTTTTTTCGATGAGGTTGTCCAACTGGCGAAACGGTATGGCTTTATGGTAATCAGCGATTTTGCTTATGCGGATGTGGCGTTTGATGGATACAAGCCCCCCAGTTTCCTCGCGTCTAAGGGAGCCGTTGAGGTAGGTGTCGAATTCACGACGATGAGCAAGGGGTACAACATGGCTGGCTGGAGAGTTGGCTACTGTGCCGGAAATTCTGAAATGATCGAAGCCCTTGGAACCATCAAGGGATACTATGACTACGGGATGTTTCAAGCGATCCAAATTGCATCGATTGTTGCCCTTCGGCATACCGACGCCGCGGTGGAAAGGCAGTCAGCCATTTATGAACGCCGCCGGGATGTCTTTTGTGATGGCCTCGCTCGCATTGGCTGGGATATCGTGCGGCCCAAAGCGGGAATGTTCGTCTGGGCACCCGTTCCTGAACCGTGGTCGACCCGGATGCCGACGATGGATTTCGCCATGCTGTTACTGGAAAAGGGGAATGTCGCCGTCAGCCCTGGTTCAGGATTCGGGCCGGCCGGTGAAGGGTTCGTACGCATGTCGCTCGTTGAAAACGATGAACGCTTGCGACAAGCAGTGCGGCAAATCGGGCGAGCCCTGGCGTGAAGATGTACGGAGATGTACAAAAGCGCTCCGATGCCGGTCATGAACTACCACAGAGCTCACAGAGGCCGCAGAGGGGATGGGACGAAATCCATTGACGGATCGGATGATTGAAAGGGAGTAAAATTTCAACTGATTGCAGCAACCAGGGCGGCCATTCGTTGACGTTTTACCACGTATTTCGATCTCATGGTTCTCACGGAGGCACAGAGACACAAAAATAGATGAGAACAAAATTAAATATGTATTCTTAATGAAAGATTGAATCACTTGAACTATCCACGCATAGCTATGATTCATCCTCTGTGTCTTGGTGCCTCTGTGAGATCAATCTGTTGGCTCTGTTATTTGGCGGGTAAGATTCTTGTCACCTTCCCGCTCGGATTCTCCGCACACAAGGTTCCAGGCACCTTTTCCTCGCAGGGGACCTTTTTCCCCCGGTTCCAACCGATGGCCAGCCAGCCTTGATCGGATGTAATTTCTCCCGCGAATAGGCGGCCAAGTTTCTTCATTTCACCCGGTAGTTCCAGCCCTTCCGTTGGGATTTCCGGTTTAAACAACTTCGCGAGCCGTTCGATTAAAATTCCACGGAGTGCCGAATCCTCGGCGCTTAGCGTCCCTGTTTCCACATCGAAACCGGGTGGAAGGACTTCGATCGCCCCTTTTCGGACTAGGACGATTCCTGCCGGCCGGCGATCGAACTGATACGTGGCCGTAATGTTGAGCCTGTTGCTTCTGCGAGTACCCGATGTGAATCGTTTTCCTCGAATGGTGACTGTGAAACCATTGTCAGCAAAGTGGACAGTCACGGGCTGTTCCTCGGCGAAGGTGACTGACCACGGGTCCTCATTCTCGTCTTGCAGTTCGGGTGGTAACTCGCCTTTCCACTCAATCACCTTTTTCTTCAGCCATTCATCGGTGAGCCTGTATTCGCTCAGGAATGAGCTTGCGACGTTATTTGGCAGGGATTCGTGGACTCGGACCGCCAGGTCATATCCTTCTCGGATGGGTGGCGGTTGGATTGCTGCGCCGAGTTGAGCTCGGTTTGCCTGGAGGGCGGTGATTTCGACAGATCGATGATTCGTGGCGAAGTCGAGCCGCTTGGGCAGTTCATTGCGGCGGAGAAGCGGCAGCCGGAACTTCTTGTCATAGTTATTTTTGATCTTGGCAATCATGGGGACCGATTCGCGGTCAAACTGGGCCGATATCTGTTGCTCTGCGTGCTGTGCCGCGATCGCCTCCGCGAGATCCTGCTGTTTGCCGGCCCTGCGCCATGCAATCCGTTCGACGATTCGACTGCCAATACGGCCGCGTTTCGTTTGGATGCAATGGATGTCCGTAGCGATCTGAGCGGAGGCGATGGCCAAACGGGTCTGGGGCCCTTGATCCGTAAAGAAGAGATCCTTCGATAATCCAAACATGGTTTCTCCGGTACTGTAGATACAGACGGGCCCATTTTCTCCAACTGTATTCGAATGAATGGTCCCGGCAAGCGCTAATTGGACATAGGCTCGATCGGAGCAGGGAACTGTCTTGATATGGAGAGTGCCATCACTCGTTGCCGTGCCAGAGATACTAGTGCCCAAAATGCAGTCCGTGACGTATTGGGTCCGTTGGACGGATCGCATGGCCCCGGCATCCATGAGTGCCGTAGCGACGGTGACATGCAGATTGGGTTTGCCAAACCGCTGCCGAACTGCCTCGACAATGCGCGGTGATTGGCCAATACCATCCAGGGAACCGAGACGCCGGCCCAGATCAAAGACCGTCTCCTGGTCCGGCTGGGCTGCATATTTTTCCAGATCGGTTGCCAAACGCTCGATCAACTGGGCATAGGCCTTCTTGCCATCCCGGGATCTTGTCATCCTGGAAACATCGATGTATCGGAGCAGGCTGTCGGCGACGCGTGCAAAGACAGGCAACTCCAGACCAGGATGGTTGGCACGGTACCGGCGATAGACCTTTCCTAGCTTTGTGATATCCACGACCGCATCATCGGCTAGCTGTTCCGCCAGGTCGTTCCACAGGAGATATTCCTTCCATGCCTGCCCGTTTGGACCACAAGAGGCGAGAGAATCGTTGAGTTTGGCGACATTGGATACCAGGGATCCGCGGATGGTGGCGAGTTCCTTAGTCGAGAATGGGCGGAAGTCGTTCGCAGCGGTGCGAACCAGGGCCGGAAGATCATCCCGATTTCCGGGTTCTGCGAGTGCCGGTGACAGGGCGTCTGTCACCGAGGGCCAAAGAAAAACCAGTAGTAGGGCGAAAATCGATTGGAAGGCATGCAGTCTTGTCATGATCTGGCTCCAAGATCCAGAAGTTCTCGCGGCAACAAGATAACCGGCGAGGCACGTTTTCTCCTCTCTGGACCGACAGGAAAGGACGTTTTGCCAGTGTAGGCCGTAGGTGATCGAGCGGACCGCCCATGACTCCTAAGAGGGCCTTAGAGATTTCCAACATGGTCGTCAGAGAGTACCTAATCACTCCAACCAGTCCGCAAACTTGTCGTATCTTACTCCTCTTCTGTGTCTTTAGCCATATGAGTATTGCTCATAAAATCCGCATATCCCCCCCATTGCCACCCTGGGTCGAGTCCCCATACGATATTTGGAATCACAAACGAGGGGAACCATTGATCGTTCTTAGGAGTTAATACGATGCCAAATATGTACTACAGGATCGCCGGCTGGATTGCCATTTGTCTTCCCGCGAGCAGTTTGATGGCGGCCCGCCCCTATCTCGTGGAACTGGTTTGGAATGGGTCGGATCCATCGATGGAATCTTCGGCCCCGGAAGCTGGCCGGAAAGTTGATCTTGTCTGGCATAGTGATTATGGCGCGGCCTGTGCGACGGCTCGTGCGGAGCACCGCATGCTGTTAATCAATTTTGTTCCGGGGGGTGAAAACCAATCCAATCGGCTGGTGGCGATCCAAGCCGAATTCGACCGAGAGATTGCCGCGCGTCCTGGCTGGCGGGAGAAACTGGGCCAATACGTCCTTGTTCGCTTACCGCAGGATGCAGAAATTCTAACCGGTGGTACGCCAATCCGGCTGCTCCGTCACGGAGCATTCGCGGAGATGCACGAATATCCGGGAATTGCGATCATCGACTTCGCGAACCTGAACACCAGTTATTATGGTCATGTGGTCAGTGCGTTCCCGTTCATGTCGAGCAAGTATTATCATTGGCGGATTAGCTTCCTGCCGGCGATCCTGGATTTACCACCGGGCACGATCACCCAGCGGACGATGGTATGGGCCGTGCGAGTTCATCCGGAACGCCCCGCCAGCACGAGTGGGGTCATGGATATCCGCCTTGCTCGGGCGGCCCGGCGCCACTCTGAGTACCAAGCCCGTCTTGGCCTGCAAGGGCATCACCGATGGGAAGGTCGATTCCACCGGCTTCGGGCTCTACTCGGGGGCGGCATGCCAGTCGAGATCGTTGCCGAAAGCTGGCCCGGCCAAAACATGATTGATTCATGCCTGGACTGCGTGGCTAGCTGGCGGTATTCGTCTGGTCATTGGAATGCCGTCCAGAACAGCCATGCCCTGTACGGCTACGATATCCACCGCGGAACCAATGGAATTTGGTATGGGACGGGTATCTTTGCCAGCTACTGAGAACCAAGCTGACCAGTCTACTTTCCTTGTCGGATGAGGCTGTTATATTCTCCGACATGTTCACGCCGGGAGCGGGGGAGTCGTTCGATGGCGACGGGGTCGTCTGCTTCACGGATCCCGTCGGTCATCTCCTGGAGGATAGCCGCCCGCGCACTTCCCGTAATGTTGGGGCCATCGGCGATACCCGTGATGACGGCCCTTCCTTGATCCGCCTTCTGCCCCACGCGCGAATCTCGGAAGGACGTGCCATTTTCTTCCTCGGGACGCGGACCGGATCCACGGCCCTCCCCCATGCCCATCCCCCCTTTCTTGTTGCCCTGGCAGGCTTTGCATCCCGCGCCTTGGCATAGCTTGCATCCCATGGCGTTCTTAGCTTCACCAATCTGCTGAATGGCGTCTTGGAGGAGCTCCATTTCATCAAGCTGTTGTTGGATTCCTTCCAATTGCTCTGCCAGTTGTTCCAATGCCTGCTGCGCGCCGGCCTGGTTTCCTTGCTGGAGGCACTGTTGGCATTGACCCAGTTTCTCGGCCAGTTGCTGCAATTGGTCCATTTGCGGCTGATTCTGCAATAGCCGATCCAGTTCTTCTTGGAGCCGGGCGGCGTTTTGCGTGTTTCCAAGCCGTTTCTGATCTTCGATCTGTTTCTGCAGATCCTCCTCGGTCCTTGTTTGAGCGTCCCGAGCTTCCTCCATTTTCTTTTTCATTTCGCTAAGCTGCCCGGCCAGTTTTTCCTGCTCCGTCTGACTGAGCCCGTCCTGGGCTATTTTTTCCTGCAGTTTTTTCAATTCCTCGGCAGCCTGTTTGATATTTCCTTCATTCAAGGCCCTGGCGATTCTATCGGCCGGGCCCTGGTTGATTTTCGTGAGTTGTTCGAACGATTTCCGATAGGTGTCCTTTCCACCGAGCTGATCCCTGCGTTTTTCAATTTGTTTCGCCAGATCGTTCAGTTTGATGGCAGCTTGCTTGCGGTCGGCGTCCTTTCGTTGGATCAATTCCTCGGTCCCTTTTTCCAGTTCAAGCAAGAGACTTTCCGCATCCTTGAGCCCTTTGGCAACGGCTTCTTTCTTTTTCTCGTCGATTTTTTTCTGGAGCGATTCAGCCGATTTTTTTACTTGTCGGCGGAGCTGTTGGCCCAGGATGGGTGCGTTGGGATCGGCTTGAACGGGCCGGGTCCGGTCATCGACAAACGCGATCAGACAGACGGCGATGACCGCTGGGATCAGCGGCATCCAAGGGCGCCGCCCCAGTCCAATTCGAAAATGCTCGCCGATATCAATCCGCTCCACCCGCCGGAGAGCGTCTTGGACAAGGGCTTGGCCGGCGCGGGTGTTCATATCGGTGGCCGAAAGCAACAGACTGCTAGCGATCCGCTCCTTCATGCCGAACCGGTGGTCAATTGCAATCGCGGCATCCAACGTATCGCGGTGACGGAACAGGGTCCAGATCGTGGCGGTAAGAATGGCCGCGATGAAAGAACCACCCAGCCAAAATCCTGCCCAGGTGGAAGGAAGTGATTCGGTTACCAATAATTTGGGGATCGCAATGGCGACGACCGAGATGGTGAACGCCACCAAGATACCGAACAGAAATCGGTGGACGAATTGCTCGAGAACGAGCCGAATCCATGCCTTGCGGACGTGTTTTCGAATGGTTTCCATCTTCAGAGTCTATTGTATCGCCGCCATTCAACAATAGCCATGTTTTTTTTCGGGGAATTGTCCACTCCGGATATCATCCCGATAGTTTTTCACCGCGTCGGTGATCGTGGTTTTTAAATCAGCATAGGCTTTGACAAATCGGGGAACATATCCACTCGTCAAGCCGAGGAGATCATGGAGGACGAGCACTTGTCCATCGCAGCCGGGGCCGGCACCAATCCCGATCGTTGGAATCCGGATAGCCGCGGTAATCTCCCGGGCGATCTCGGACGGGATGCATTCCAGGACAATTGAGAAGGCGCCGGCCGATTCGGCGGCCTGGGCATCGGCCAGGAGCTGGGCGCGGTCGCGCTGCACTTTGTATCCACCCAATTGATGGATATTCTGAGGCCGGAGGCCGCAATGAGCCATGACGGGAATGCCTGCCCGGACAAGTGCTTGAATGGTTCCAGCCTGATCCACGCACCCTTCCAGTTTGACGGCTTGACAACGGGTTTCCTTGAGTATGCGACCCGCTTTCTCAATCGCGGCAAAATGGCCTAGGTGGAAACTGGGAAATGGCATATCGACAACAACCAACGCATGGCGAACGGCCCGACCTACCATTTCGGCATGATAGATGATTTCATCGAGTGTGACTGG
>JAFGFZ010000475.1 GCA_016930815.1 Pirellulales bacterium
ACGCGCTAGGTTGAGGGCCTAGTGGGAGTAATTTCCCGTGGAGGTTCGAGTCCTCTCTTGGGCACTAGAAAGTGGTTTTCTCATAAGGGCTTAGGGCGGGAATCTTCAGCTGAAAGCATCGTTTTCCGATAGTACGCCCCTCCTAAGCCAAGAAATTCTGACGTGCGGATTCTTGAGTATCTCACAGACTCTGATGTCAGATGCTTGATAAAGGCCGCCGATGTTGACCGGTCTTACCTGAGACCACCCAACCCTGCCTCTTTTTTCTCCGAAGTGGTGCCTAATCGGTTAGACTAAACTTGACCACGTTTTGCGGACAACTACTGTTTCCGCCCGTTCTTCGCCCCATCGGCTTGAATCAGCACTATTGATCTGAAACGCTGCAAATAGTGGAACGAATGGTATTAGTAGAGGAATATTGCGTTTAATTGATTCACCCACATTGCATGGCGCGCCAGTCGCCAGTCGTCCTATCTACTACAGGATCGCTTCATACAAGTCTCTTGCCCATTACAGCATGACATCCACTTTGAAAAACGGATCATCAAGCACGGCATGATAGGCCACTTCACAATAAGCCTACGAAATCCGGTTGCCGTTTCGGGTAATAATTTATTGGCCCAGAAGGCGCCAGTAAAGGATATCCGGTACCTTCACGTTGGTTGCAATGACTTTGCGGAGCAAAGAAAATAACTGTAAATGTTTAGAGCGGATCTTTGATGTGACAACTGCCAGTATGGTGTGTTGATTTATACCCATTTGATCTAAGAGTATCAACCTACACCGGTAATTCCCGGCGATTTCGAATCAGACGGCGATGTCGATGGTGATGATCTCAGCATCTGGAAAGATGGTTTCGGAACTATAATCGGTGCGAACCTTTGGTACGGGGACGCTGACGTCAACGGCGACGGAAACGACTTCCTGACCTGGCATCTGAATTTCGGAAGCAGTACGGTATTTGAGTCCGCGGCTGATATTTCCACTGGTAGGGGTGAGGGCAAGAAAATCGGAAAGTTATATATCGGCCGCCCCTAAGTATTTAACATTTCTCTTTCTACTCCCGCATGCGTTCGCAACGTTTTATATCGTTCTTATGTTCAGGAGTAAAACATCACACTTGGTTCCACTTGCAGGATCAAAACTCTAAGCTGATACATACTCTGTGAAAACCTGTTTTTCATCGCTTCCGAATCCAAGAATTTCGGCCGACCCAGACCATCATAACATTGCCAGTTGAGCTGGCTAACGTGTCGGACGACCCCACCTGCGTTAAATTTGTTGAAAGGATGGTACTCTTTCCGCCACTGAGCCATCCGGACCAAACAGACCGCGATAGCGGAAATTAAGATGAACCGTTCCCAAGCACAGGGCAACCACATGTCGCAGAGCAAGCCCAAGACGCCGCACCTAATGGCCTGGGCCGCTCTAATCCATTGCAGTGTTTCTATTAAGGCGCAAAAGAACGACCATATCTCGGGAGAAGTTCGACTCAAATCTGGAATCAACTGAAAATCGGTTCCCAAAAACGGGGAGAACTTCCGCCTATCAAATATGGCGAGCGGTTTCTGGTGCAATGTTCACTGAGATCGAGCGCGATGACATCTGCATTGCAGCCTCTGGAATAACGCTCTCGTGCCACAACATTCCTAAAAGGATCTTTCCAGACCGGCTATGAACAAAGGCCACCGCTAATGAGTATTCGAGTGATATGTCCCCGCTGCAGTGAAGCCCTGGTGGCGCCGGATCGAGCGGCTGGCAAACAGGGGAAATGCCCGCATTGCGCTTCGCGTGTCGCCATACCTGCCGACGCACTTCCTTCTGCACACATTAAGGAGGCATCTTCCATTATCCCGCGATTGAGGAATTCGCAAAAAGCAGAAAGCAATGTGGTGGATCATTCTACGCCGTCTGTATGTTGTCCGACGCAAAGACACCGGGCCATCACAACGCCTGGACCAAACGAGGCAGTAATGGCTGCCGAGCGGTTCGCCGCGGCTAACGAAATTACTTTGGCCGAGGAGTGTCCAACACGGTTCGACAACCAGCAGGAATATGACCATACAATCAATCGGCTAAAAATGGAGTTTCCAGAGAAATCATCGGCCTATGTTCCAAGCGGTGAGTTGCCGGGGCTCGCGTCGGCCTTAATGTTCGTCGGCTTCTTTCTGGGAGGGCCAGCAGGACTTATTGCCGCTTTCATCGTGGAGGCGATTGGCTTGATCGTTATTCTTCTTTTATTAGCATTATCGAAGATCCCAATCGTTGGGTGGTTGGCATTGTTACTGATGATTCCTATTGGGCTTGCGGTGTTTGTGTTGCAGTTCATTGCCGCTGGTGCTGTGGTTGCATTTGTCGTCGCTGGTATGGGAAAGCTTGGAAAGAACCGAAGTGCAATGGCACCGATGGTGTTGTCGGTTGGCTCTGTCGCCTTGACCGAGATTCTGTTTTCGTTCGTCACCTTTTCAATGTTGTCGGAGATGAATCTGCCTGGCGGGATTGAGATCCCGGCCGTAATCTGGATTGCCCGTTGCGCAATCGGCGTCGCAATCGCCGGATTCACAGCGGCCGCTGTCGCAAAGGAATTCGTTTGCTCGTCTAAGTTCTGCGAACACTGTGAGATGTTCATGGATTCGACTATGTTGTCGGAAGTGACCATTGGTGGTTTGCGAGCGTTGGTTAAATCGATGGACGGACGAAACACCGAAGTGATGGCTGGCGTTTACTGCACCGCAATCGGCAAAGATGGTATTTCGGAGTTGCACTACTGCCCGAAATGCCACAGTGGTTTCTTAGACCTGTCGGTCAATATCAACGGTGCATACAAAGATGGTGCCGGTGATGAACAAGAGGCGTGTGAAACATGGTTGGTCCATTCGCGGGAGCTGGCACCAATGGAGGTCATGCAGCTTCGATCTCTGACAAAAAGGTAGTGTCGGAAATGTCGTACACCATTGGGTTCGCTCGGTAAGCAAGAGTTACTTGGAATCATCAGGTTCCGGCGGTAGGCCCTCGGGATTTGCGAGTTGATGCTTCCACCGTACGACTTCGACATCGAGGCCGATCTCTTCGCCCAGTGCAATGGCCTTTTCCAGCTCTTCCTCCGCTGCGAGAGTTATTGCGTATTCACCGATAGATATGCGAGTGCGTACATGCCCTGCCCCGAGTAACCTCTTCAAGCCATCTACTGCTTTCTTATGAAGTGGAAGCGCCTTGTCCAATAGGCCGGCCTCCCGGTATGCAACGGCTAGATTGTGCATTAAACTCAGCGTATTGTGATGGTCGTCACCCAGCTCGGCGCGGCTTTTTTTGAGCGTCTTTTCGTATAGTGGCAGAGCCTTGTCGAGATCACCCGCTGCTTCGTACACTAACGCCAGGATGCTCATCGATGTAAGCGTGTCTGGATGGTCATCACCTAGCTTGGCGCGGCACTTTTCGAGCGTCTGTTCGCATAGCGACATAGCCTTGTGAAGATTACCCGCTACTTTGTACGCTAATGCCAGGTTGTTCATCGATGTAAGCGTGTCTGGATGTTCGTCACCCAACTTAACGCGGCGCTTTTCGAGCGTCTGTTCGAATAGCGCTAGAGCCTTGTCGAGTTCACCCGCCGCCTTATATGCCAATGCCAAGTTGCCCATCAATTTAAGCGTATTCTGGTGGTCTCGCCCTAAGCATTTGTCGAAAAGAGTACGCGAATCCTTCATGACCTCCACCGCCTCGGCCGGCAATCCAAGTCCTATATACGAGCGGCCAATCGCCCAGAGTAGCCGTGCTTTGACGATAGGCTCATCGTTGAGTTCGGCCTTGAGCCTCTCCCGTTCCCGGTCAAGGATGTCGGCTATCTTGATCTTGCGGCCGTCCATATTGGGATCAGGGCTTCGGAACGCAGATACTAGATACTCTTCCACCTGTTCGGCATGGCGGCGCTGTTCAGCCTCCTTCTTCTGCGCTTCTTCGGCCGCGATACGGGCAGTACGTTCCTTCTCGGCAAGTTGTGTTTTCTCATCTGCAAGTGCTCTGTTACGATCCGATAAGATTGTCTTCGCATTCCGTTCGTTATTGATCCACACGGCCGCAATAGATGACACGATCGCGATCAAGACAAGCGCCACGACACCCGCGCGAACCCAGGCCCGGTTATTGCGCGACCACCGGGCGAGCCGTTCGGGCAAGCTCTCAATATGTGCTTCCACCGGTTCATCGGCTAGATAATGCTCGATATCGTTCGCGAAGGCCTAGGCCGACTCGTACCGATCATCGATCTCTTGGGCCATCGCCTTTTGACAGATGGCGTCAAGCGGCCGCGCGACCGTTGGATTCGCTTTCCGCGCAGGCTGCCAATCACCACGGCGGGCCTTGTCGACAATCTCATCGGCGTCTTTGCTGGTCACCGATGGGCGGCCCGTCAGCAGACAGTAGAGAGTTGCTCCAAGCGAGTAGATATCGCTCGCCGGACCAATTTTATCGAGCCAACCCGACGCCTGCTCCGGGCTCATGAACTCCGGCGTGCCGAGCGCGTAGCCATGAGCCGTCGCCTGGCTCTCTTTGGTTGAATGTGGGCGCTGTGTCGTTTCGGCATCCTCTTCTTGTTGAACACCTTCCGGTCTTCCAACGATCTTGGCAAGGCCCCAGTCGACAATGAGCGTTTCACCATACGGCCCAAGCAGGATATTCCCTGGCTTGATGTCGCGGTGGATGATCCCCCGGCTGTGGGCATAGCGAATTGCCTGACAGACGTCGATAAAACGTCCCAACAGTTTTCGGAGTTCGAGCGTTCGTTGACCCCGATCACGGTCCTTGCCCTCCATGGCATGAAATTCCTTGATCGCATCGTTCAGATTCTGGCCGCCTACCATCCGCATCGCGTAGTATGGCCGGCCGTCGTCGTAGCGACCACAACCATAGATGGGCACAATGCCCGGATGTTCGAGTCGGCCGGTGATCTTGGCTTCGCGTATAAACCGGTTTCGAGCTTGTTCGTCATCGGCTCGTTCCCGCCGGATTTCCTTGAGCGCCACTTCACGGCCCAGATCGTGGTCTTTCGCCCGAAAGACCTCGCCCAGTCCGCCGCGGGCGTGCAGTTTGATTGTTTCGAACCGCTGCGTCGATCCACTGGCCTGGATTTGCTCACCTGCACTATCGCGATGAAGCACTGTCGGTGGACTGTCGGGAAACGAATTCGTCGACGTTCTGGTCTGATCCGGCGTCTCGACTTCCGATCGGTTGACGTCCCGATCCGGTAGAGCCATGAAGTCCACTTCGGCCAAGTGCTCATGATTCCGGAGTTGCTTTAGCGCCTCGGCCAGAAGCGCGGCGTCATCACCGCACGCGGATTTGATATACGCCTTTCGTTCATCGGCGGGGCGCTCCAAAACCTGATCCACCACTTCTCGCACCCGCTGCCATTGCTCAGGTGTCATGGTTGGCATGCTGTTTCCCCTGTCTGTTGGATACGGTATCGAAATTTCGCCGTCTAGGTTTCCAAAATCCCGATTTTTGGTTCCCAATACTCAGCGGTATCTACGCCTTTCTGGATGGAGCACAAATTGGTTGGAAGCCAGCAGGTCATACGCACGTTCAATCATTACCCTTTCGTGCGGTGGCCGGCATCCATACAGTTCGGCAGCCAGCACATGATGAGAGCGATTATAGCGATGTTGCTAATCCGCTGCAAACATTGCTTTTTCAACTCCCACGGAAATCTGTCATGACCAAACAATTGATATTTCCTAGCACATAGTAAAAACAAATGAACATCGAACACTTCCAGTTTTCGTGTCCTCGCTGTGGCAAGACAATCTCTGGTCCAACTGCATGGGTAGGCAGAAAGGTCAATTGCCCCCATACCAATTGCGGAGCGGAAATGATCATACCTGTTCCGCTACCCGAAAACTCTGGTTTGGGCGTCGTCGAACATCGTCCGAAAACACCATTGAAAGTGAAGGCACCGGGAATTGCCCTGAGCATTGTGGGTGTACTCGATACTTTATACGCCATCTTGAATTGTTTATCTCATCTAAATCCCGAAACTCATTCCGGCCCGATGCCTAGTGAATTCCGAAATAATGAATTCATGCGCGAAATGTGGAAGAGCATGAGCGAGTCGGATCCGGTAGTAGGAACTCTTGTATCGATACTTATGGCCATTGTAGGAGCAATAATTATTTTTGGCGGTATCAGAATGCTTAAAATGTCAAATTACGCACTCTCAATCACTGCCTCGATCCTATCCATGCTGCCTTGTGTGACTGCCCTCGGATGCTGCGGAATTGGACAGGCGGTAGGCATATGGTCATTTGTAGTACTTTTGAGCCAAGACGTAAAATCCGGCTTTATTCGAAACACTGCCTGAGAGAACCACGTGACCGCGCGATGTGCAGTTTGCAATGGCAATAATAGTCGTTACATATCACCATTGACCCCTAACTTCCTATCATGTTTCATCCAATTGCTTATCAAAGTACCTGTCATGATGCGAATGTCACCGCCACGTTGCTTCCTGTAATATACAGAATGCCAACACGGACGCGATTTGGACTGTTGGTATTGGGTGTTGGAGCCGCGATTCTCCTCTTGGTCGCGAGATTCCTCACTCCCAGTCCGTCTGGCAATGGGACACATCAACAGTTGGGATTGCCCCCTTGCACTATGGTGACACTCCTGGGACGACCGTGCCCATTCTGCGGTATGACGACGGCGTGGTCATGGCTCCTTCGTGGCGAAATAAAAAGAGCCGCAAATGCTAATGCCGGTGGCCTGCTTGCAGGAATTCTAGCCATATTACTTAGTGTTTGGCTGACCATGACAGCGATAAAGGGGCGTTGGTGGTTAGTGCGTCCTAATCCAAGGATGATCTTCGCATTGAGTTTATGCTTCTCAGTAGTCACTTTGACCGACTGGATTTACCGATTGTGGATAACAAGCTAAATGGAGACGATACTATGATATTTATTGCGTCGAATGCATCCGACGGAAATAGTGCTGTACGTGATGCTGTTCTCTGCGTTCGGATTCCTGTTCGCCGTCATTGCAGGGGCCGTCTGGGAACATCAAAAAAAAGCTCGTTCAGATCGAAAAACGCTTAGCGAAGAAGAACGTGATCGTTTGGAAGTGAAGGATAAACTGAGCGGACCAAGCTTGGCATTGATATGTCTGTCTTTATTGTCGATAGCTTTTGATGCATTGGCTGTATTCACTACGCCGGTATTGTTTTTGATTGTGCTTGTTGGAAACCTTATTTGCAACGTTTTCATCCTTCGTGGTGCCATCTGTATGCGCAACCAAGAATCATATAGTAAGGCATTTAATGCAGTGATACTTTCCGTGATTCCTTTACTCAGCCCTCTATATTGGTTTGGGATACCGTTTGGCATTTGGGCACTTGTTGTACTCTCAATGCCAAAAGTGAAGGCCAGTTTTCACGAGCCAAATGACGACGGTGAAAATCGAATGAATTCTAGTAGTCAATCGGCAGCGTCAGCCTGGGAATCGAAAAAACTTGCTAAACGCGTCGAGGTACTACGCCAACTGGCACAAGGTGAGGGGCTGGACAAGAGAGCTCAACAGCTGTTCGAAGCCACCGGTGAAACCCCAATCCCCTACCTACAAAGTACACCAACGATGCTTAAAAGCGAAGTCGCCAAGTCGACCGGCGAACGGAAATTCGCTGTGGAAGGACTTCTTTCAAAGGCCAAAACGTACAGAGACGAAATCAAGTACCGCGAATCCAATGCGAATGCCGGCTCCGTTGTCGGTTCAGATAGCCAAATTCATCTTCATTGTCGATATTGTGGAATGCGGCTTAAAGCCGATCGCAAACATGCCGGGAAGCGAGCTTCATTTCCAAAATGCAAACACCTGTTGGAAATACCACTTCCGTTGTAAGCTCTTCCCTCGACGGAAGGTTTCAACCTGCACTGGAAACAACACAACTTGCGAAGACGGCAATCTCCAAGGCCTTCTGGTCCATCCATCGACTTGACTGGCCGGTGATGGCATTCGGGAAAAGAACGCCATGAACGACTTGCAAACCACTGTCTTGAAGATAGCAGCCAAGGATTGTAGTGGAAGCTGCCGCTCACTTCCAACCAATGAGTTGACGCCGTTTCTACCTAATTGGCTCGACCGTTCGGCCCATGAGTCGGCCATGCTCGATCAGGCAATGTTGCAGTTCGCATCAACGGTTGGAACAAAATACTTTGAAAAAATCTTCATGCAGACGATTGTTATATGTGAATATGTGGCAGGAGGGTATGTCCTCGCCGACCGACCCAATCAACCAGCCACACAGCAAATCGCCGATGCGTGGTTTCACAAAGCGGAGTTATACCTGCAAGTGGTGACATCACGAAAAGGCAACATCCTGAAACGGATAGACTTCCTCACTGCCGCTGAGCAATGTATCCACGTGGCGTTGTCAAACCAGGAATTCGTCCAATCCAAGTACAAGTCGCTTCATTCAAAAATCAAGCAACTTCATCGAGAAAATCCATCGACAATTTCCGCAGGAAAAGCGAGGTGAGGAAGATCCGCCTGTCACATTCAGTTGTTCACGTCAGCGTTTTACACGGTTGATGTCATTCGATGTCACCTTCAGTTTTCATCGTTGACGACAGTCAATTCCCCCATCAAGAACGCCCGAGCGGAATTCCAGTCATTTTTGACTGTCCGGTCAGAGCAGCCAATAATTTTGGCCGTTTCCTGAATCGTACAATTCCAGAGAAATCGCAATTCAACAACTTCAGCCGCCCGGGGATCGCGGCGTGCCAGTTTTGCGAGTGCTTCGTCGAGAGCCACGATGTCTTCCGGCGATTCGGCGGCAGGGAATTGGCTCAAGTCGTCGACACGAACAGGTCGTTGGCCTCCGCCGCGTTTCTTGCGCAACCGCACGCGAGCGTATTCGACCAGAATCCGACGCATGGCCTGGGACGCAGTGCGGAAGAACTCCCGTCGATCCCGCCACTCGATCTTACGGTCGGCATGGAGAACGCGGAGAAACGCCTCATCAACTAAGGCCGTCGGCTGCAACGTATGATCACTCCGCTCGCCACGCATGTGTCGCTTGGCGATCTTCCGGAGTTCGGTCTCAACGCGGCGGAATAGCTCGTCCTCGACGGCCGCGTCGCCATCGGCGACCTTCTTGAGCAGAATCGTCACTCCGGAACTTGTTTCGGCCATGAGGGATCCTTCGGCTCGAGGTGTGTACGGCCAATGGCGCATAGCCAAAGAAAAGCGACAGCGCCATCCCTTGGTCTCTCATCCAGCCAAGTTACTGTCGGAAACAGACAATTTGAGTTCCCAATTAGCCGCGTTTCCTACGCCACTCATACTAGCGGGCGCCCGAAGAAGCATTGTCAGACGCCCGTCAATCAGCGGCTCCGATTATACACGCGCGTGCTATCGGTTGCAAACGAACACGAGTTCCATTTGCCTCCGATTCATTTGCCAACCTCAAAATGTCCGAAGTAATAGGCCACAAAGGACAATGTCGAATTATATTCCTTTTTCCTGCGATTTTTTACTGATGCGGGCACGAGAGATCGAGATCGGCAATGGTCAAGTGGGCCGCCTCGTCATCATGGGCTCCGGAGTTATAGAGAAACAGCAGTATTCGGTGATCACGTCTACCTTGCCCAGTACTGCGGTCCGGAGCGGGAATGAGTGCGTCGATTTCATCCTTCTCCAAATATGGCATGGGTACTTGAGTGCTCTTCTTGAAAGGAACATGGTGGATTTCTGTCGACCATGCGATGTATTCCGGACAACGCAGACCTATGAAATGAGCAAATGAATGGATAGCCGCCAGCCGCTGGTTCTCGCGTTTGAGCCACTCGTTCTCGGCAATCAACGGGGCATCGGGCCTCGGCTTGGGCCCACGACGCTTGGGAGTCAAGCCGGCCAGCATCCCTTGCTCATGATGCCTCCGCCACGTGTTCAGGTTCGACGAGTACAGGTCCTCACGACGCAGCAGCACGCCGAGCCGGCCTGCCTCGGTTCAGCGATCCGCCTCGCGGAGCATACGAATCTTGTACTCGGCGGTGAACCGTCGGCGGACGGGTTTCTCCGGAACGGCAGGATCGGGCCTCGTCGGTCCGTTGCCGGTCGCAGGCTTCCCAGTGGCCGCGGTGGTCGCGGTGGTGGGCGGAACTGTCGAGTAGGCCCGAAGGATTGCTCCCCCGGGCCTCTCACAGAACCGGACTTGTGGACCACACATCCGGCTCTTTGGGCCGGTATCTCACAGATCAAACAAC
>JAFGFZ010000074.1 GCA_016930815.1 Pirellulales bacterium
CAGGGTTGCGAGACAGTCGGTACCCTCCCGTCTCTCCACCCTGGGCTTGTATAAGGTCGCCCCCGTTGGGGCTGAGGCTTCGATTGACTTGTGTGTAACAACGAGGGCGTTGCCCTAGGCTATGGTGAATTTCGCCTTCGGCGAAAGATGGATTTAGCTCAACTGATATAGGGTGCTGAAATTCCTTTAAAGCCCTCGTGCGCTAACAGCCGATTAAAAGGAGATGCGATATTCTCGATAGCGAGGTGCGCAACGACGGCCGGTAGGTAGAAAATTCAATCGCTTCAATTTCCATTTTCTTGCAGATGCCTCGGAACCATTAAGGTTGACCGTTTTAATCTCATCAAATCCCATGGATGGGGGTGTAGGGATGTTTCGAACTGCTTTTCTTCGTAAAACTGAGATTTCCGGGATTCTCCTGGGAACCCTCGCTTCGATATGGATGGCGTTTTTATGGGTCAGCGAGGCACGGGCTCAACAGCCGGCTCCAAGCGATCCATCGCGAACGACGGCGCCAGCACCGGGTGAGGATATCCGGCTCACCCCGACTGAGAGACCACCCCGAGTCCCACCCCGCCAACCGGCTCCTGAAACGGCGCCTCCCGTGGTGTCCGATGGGCAGTACCGGTCCTCGCGGTTTTTACTGGCAAGTGTCCCGAACATGTTCGGGGATCTGCCAGGCCCATCCTTCCAGCTCCTCTACAACAAATTCCTTTCAGGTGGCGCGAATGGCATGGCGGATATCCCGCTGGCCGGCGCCGTCCGCCGGATGAAAATCGCGGAGAATAATAAAGCCCTCCCCATGGATCGGGTCTATTTTGCCTACAACCATTTCCATAACGCCATGGCCGGCCAGAACGATCCGACCGTGTCACTTCCCGGGAATGGGCAGCCGACGGGTACCATCCACCGATCGCCAGTCGATCGCTATCTGGTTGGTGTCGAAAAGACATTCGGATGCGAAGAGTGGTCCGTCGATGTCCGGATGCCCTTTTCCAATGGCCCAATGTTCGACGACACGGGCTCTGGATTTGGCGTCTTTGGCGATGAAATCGGCAACCTGAATGTGGCCGTCAAACGGCTCCTCTGCGCCTGCGATTGCTATGCACTGACGCTTGGCCTGGGAATTGACACACCCACTGGCAGCGATGTGACGGGGATCGCCCAGGGAGTCCCATTCACGGTTCATAACGAGGCGGTCTACCTGCAACCGTTTATTGGATGCGTCGGAACACTCGACGAAGGCATGTTCTACCACGGTTTCTTACAGTTTGATATCAACACGAATGGCAATCCCATTGATGTCGATGGAATCGATGTCGGCAATTTCCGCGAACAGAACCTGATGAACGTCGATGTCGCGGTGGGCAAATGGACCTATCGCAATCCGCAGGCTCTGTATCTGACCGGTTTAGCCGGGATGATCGAGTTCCACTATTCCACCACAATCCAGGACTCGGATCGTATTGAAGTGGGCGATGTCTTCAATCCACCCATCGTGACTCCCATCCCGGTGAACATGCTATTCGACAACCGTTCCAATCGCATCGATATCACGAACCTGACGGTCGGCCTCCATATGGAGATCGCCGGCCAAACCACATTACGAATTGGCACCGCCCTGCCACTGGACGACTGGCCCGACCGGTCCTTCGATGCCGAGCTGATGATCCAGCTCAACCGGTATTATTAAGAGATGGCCCGATGCATCAAGGGATGCATCGGGCCATTGGTGTTGAATCCGTTGATTCCAGGCGTTCCTAACGGCTCACGCGCCGCCGGAACCAGATCAGTGCCAAGCCGCTCAATACCAGCAGCGAGATCGTGGACGGTTCTGGAACCGCGAGGGTGAACGAACCATCGGATCCGGTCGTGGCGACCCAGTTGCCGCCCGGCGACCAGATCCTTAACCACTCGAGTGAATTATCGACAGTATAGATATTCCCCACTGCGTCGAACGCAACTTCCCTCATTCGGCTACCTGCGTCAAACGAATCAACGAAAGCCCCTGTTTCCATGTCAAAAATGAACACAGTGCCCGTGTAATAATCACCATAGGCTACGATGCCCTTTTCTTCATAGATATCTATGCCATACGCTCCGGTATAGTCACTCGATACTTCCCATTCCGCCGTGTTGATGGGTGGAGTTCCATCTTGGAACTTGGTCAGTGGAGGAGCCTGGCCAGCAGTCGATCGGTACTGGTTCATATACCAGTCACCATTACTATCACGTGCAACATCCCGTGGGTAGAATCCGAAATAGTCCGGTCCAATATACTGCATGCCCGTATCACCGGGAGTCGCAGTCGCATTGCCTGCTAGGTCGTATTTGATCAAACCTCGACGAGCATCCAAATAGTGCGAGTCGACGAGATAAATTGCCCGATCACCACCAGCCTGAGTCCCTTCCACATAAATGCTTTCCACGTACTGGCCATCTGTTTTATTTGAGGCATCGATCAACTGAGTGGCCACGGACATGTCTGAATTGAATTCATAAACCAGGTCGTTCGAAAAGTCCGCAACATAGAGGTGGTCATCCGGCCCAATCATACTCTTGAAGGGAGATGAAGTACCCGCTGCTGTCCAGTTGATCCCGCCCGTTGCATGACCGGCCTCCGATGCATCCGCATTGAGCATGTAAATCCCGCTTGTAGTCGTCCGTCCAAACGCCGTGGGGCCGCCATTCGACTCAGATACATAAATTTTACCAAAATTAGGGCTCAATGCATTGGTGTTTACCGACACACCACATGGAACGTAGAAAGAGGTCGATGTGGCATCGGCACTGATCTGCGTCCAACCGGCCGGTGCGGAACTTGTGCAGACGATTTCCCACGATGATCCCAATGTGGCATCGAATGTGTGGGTGCCAGCGGCGAGCATTCCCATGGGAACAACGGTTGCTCCTCCGTCGTAGACCACGCTGACATTCGCGCCACCTTGGTTCAGAATGAATGAGGAGTTGACTCCATTCAATTGGATTCCCGAGGCATACGGGGTTGCCGACGTTGACGATGAAAACGCCAACATCATGATGCATGCCAGCACAGCGGCAAACATGCCTAGTTGTTTGTTCAGACTCATTAGTCTCTCCTTCCCAGCATTAACGTAGAAAAATAACCACCGATCTCGACAAAATCCCCCCTAATATTTTTTAGAATAGCCATAATCTATTGAGAATGCAAATATTTCCCGGAATTCTGAATCTGATTCAATATTTCCACGACGATATCACCAACGCCACAGAATCCGAATACACTAATGCCCGATGCATCAAGGGATGCATCGGGCCATTTGTGTTGAATCAGTTGAATCCAGGCGTTCCTAACGCGGCCGAAGCAGCAACCAAGTGGTGGCCGGTCTCTCCGAGACCCGCAATGCCACCTCATCATAACATCCTGTAAGACTCTAACGGCTCACGCGCCGCCGGAACCAGATCAGTGCCAAGCCGCTCAATACCAGCAGCCAGATCGTGGACGGTTCGGGAACCGCGAGGGTGAACGAACCATCGGATCCGGTCGTGGCAATCCAGTTGCCGCCCGGTGACCAGATTCGTAACGTCTCAGTGGAGTTGCTTACCACATAGACATTTCCGGCGATGTCAAAAGCAACATCCATGACATAATCGGTTTGCGGAATGGTATCAAGCAACGCCGGATTGGCGGGATCCTGGATATCGATGACATAAACCCCGGAGCTAGACCTCGCTCCCAGAATGAGCAAATCAAGTTCATTATGGATATCAATGTTACCGTAGGTGTTATACAGGAGTGGAAGATTATCATCGGCACCAGAGTTATAGATGGGTGCCGTACCGCCATCTAAGAACCGTGTCAAGGAGGGAGCACCAGCGGATTCGGTGAAACGGTATTGTGCAATCCACCAGCTACCATCCGCGTCACGAACAACATCCGCGCGCATGTTCAAAATGATATTCGTACCATCTTGAGTCTGTTCGACCGGTTGCCCATTGTAATCGGTTGCCGTCCCGACATCATAACGGAGTACGCTTCCTGTAGTCCCAGGGAGAGCAAAATCCTCGTCCAGTGTGTACACCTGAGTGCCATCACCGGTGCCCTCCACCCAGACGGCGGGGATGCTCCCGTGATTGTCACATAAACCCGAAGCAGCTCGGTTATTGTTGGCCAGAACGTTGGGCCAGGTGCCGCTGAGATCGGCGGGAGCCCGCCATAGGCCCGAATGGGCATCGGACCAGTCTGTAAGATAGATACTATCATCCGGACCGATCGAAATCTTGTAAGGACTATTGCTACCTCCGGTTGTCCAATCAATGGTGCCAGAAGCCGCGGTATCGCCCTGCCCAAGCATATCCGACTGGTCCGAGCCCATGACATAGAGGCCATCCGTTGTTGTTCGTCCGCCTGCAGAAACAGCACCTCCTAAACCTTCCGACACATAGATCCGGCCAAAGGATGCGCTCGCAGAATTCTGGTTGACTGCGACACCACGAGGCGAATAGTACTTGCTCTGGGTGAGGTTGTCATCGCTGATCTGCGTCCAACCGGCCGGAGCGGAACTTGTGCAGACGATTTCCCACGATGAGCCCAATGTAGCATCGAATGTGTGGGTGCCAGCGGCAAGCATTCCCATAGGTACAACGGTCGCTCCCCCGTCATAGACCACGCTGACATTCGCGCCGCCTTGATTCAGAATGAATGAGGAATTGACTCCATTCAATTGGATGCCCGAAGCATACGGCGTTGCCGATGTTGACGATGAAAATGCCAAGGTCACGACGCATGCCACCGCAACGGCCAACATGCCCAGTTGTTTGTTCAGACTCATTAGTCTCTCCTTCCCAGCATCGAAGTAGAAAAATAACCACCGATCTTGAGTAAATTAATTCCCAATTTTTTACGATATCCATAATCAATTGAGAATGCAAATATTTTTTTGGGATTTATTGGCCGAATTCAAGTATCCCGCTTCATTTTCATCAATCCCATGGCATTTCAATACACAAACCGGAAAATCGATCGCGTCATGGATCGCATAAATGCCCCATTTCGACCCATTTTCATGCTGGTGAAACATGTTGTTCGTGATATGGTATTAGGGTCGTTTACGACCCTTTTCCCGCCGCAGGCGGTATTCGGCCCGCCGTTTACGGCAGGTTATGCGGCTCTAATCTAAACAAACCCCCCGCCCCCTACACGCCGCCAACGGCGGCGTGTAGGGGGCGGGGGGTAAAATAAAACAGGCTGCATTTTGAATCCGTTCACCCGTGCTCAAGCACGGGCCTATTACCGCCTGCGGCGGAGAAGGCCGATGAATCGGCCTTCGGCGAAACGCATTTAAAGTTCCAAATACAACAATAAACATGGGAGAAGCCCGGCTTTTACAACAAGCCGGGCTTCTTTGCTCAACGAATGGACACGTAACGCCTGGCGATCTAGCGGGTGCCGCGGCGGTAGCAGCCGAGGAACATCAGGCCGGCCAGGGCCAGAAGAATGGAACTGGGTTCCGGAATCGGAGTCCCAGCGACGTTTCCTGGAATCTTCCCAAACTGAGCCACCCAGATAGCCAGGTCCGCATTATTGACCGCGCCATCTGCATTGGCATCGCCATTGCCCGAAGTTGCGCCGGAATCTATTCCATAGCCGGCTTGCCAGGCCAGGAAATCCGCGCCGTCGACATCGCCATCCCCATCGAAATCGGCCGATTCCGTCGGCGTTCCACCGCCATCCTCGAGGATAAACGAACCGTCGGAGCCGAGTTTGGTGGTCCAATTGCCGCCAGGGGACCAGATGCGCAGGGTTTCTGATGTGTTACTAAGGACATAAACATTCCCGGCGGGGTCAAAAGAGACGTCTTGGGTATATCCCTCTTGCGCGAGAGTTTCAATCAATGCCGGATTGGCTGGATCGCTGATGTCCAGGAGATAAACACCATAGCCAGCGCCGCCACCCAAAACGAGCATATCGAGATCGTTGTGGATGTCGAGAGTGCCGTACGCGACCATCAATACCGGAAGATTGTCATCGGCCCCGGAGTTGTAGATCGGCCCCGTCGCACCATCCTCGAAATGAAGCAATGCGGGCGCACCTGCGGATTCGGTCCAACGATATTGAGAAATCCACCAGCTTCCATCTTCATCGCGGACGAGGTCCATGCGGCCGTTGAGGATCAAGCCACTCTCCGATGGATTGCCGGCCGAGTTGGTTTCGTCTTCCACCTGGATCTCAGGTACATCCGAGACGCTGGTCCCGGTTCCGATATTGTAGCGTAGAATGTCTCCACGGCCGACACTGTAAACACCGGCTCCATCGGGCCAGTCTTCATCGAGCGTATAGAGAACCGTGTTGGCCCCCGTTCCTTCGACCCATGTCGATGCAATGCTGCCGTGGTTGAGGCACAAACCCAAGGTATCTCGGCCGAGGTTTTCCAAGATCTCGTCAAAATTCATTTGCGGATCGGCATTACTCCGCCAAAGACCGGAATGGGAATCCGACCAGTCTGCAATGTAAATGGAGTCATCGGGCGCGATGGAAATCTTGAAAGGGCTAGATCCTAAAGCTGCCGGATCCCAGTCAATACTACCACTCTCGGGAATCCCCATTTGATCTAAGATATCCGACTGATCCGCGCCCATGACAAAAAGGCCTACGTCCGTGAAACGCCCATTGGGGACAGCCGTAACGGAGCCTGGGAGTGAATTCGTGACATAGATCCGCCCAAAATTGGAACTGCCAGAATTTTTATTGACTGCCACGCCCCTTGCGGAATAGTACTGGCTTTCAGGCAAGTTATCATCGCTGATTTGAGTCCACCCGGCCGGTGTATTCTTGCTGCATACGATTTGCCAGGATGAACCCAAGTTCGCGTTGAACGTATGGGTACCCGCGGCCAATGTCCCCATGTCGATAACCGTGGCGCCGCCATTATAGACAATACTGACGTTGGTACCGCCTTCATTCAGAATGAATGTGGAACTGGCTCCATTCAACTGGATCCCGGAGGCATACGGGGTTGCTATGGCCGTCGTTGCCGTGGCCGCTGCCAAGAAGCATGCCAGGGCCATCACCAGGCCGCTCATCGTTTTGTTCATCATCATTAGTCTCTTTCCCGATCTGGTTGTAAATACTCGCCCCATACTAACGTCTATAAGGCTATAGGTTTAGGATAATAACCGTTCTTGGCTTTTGCAACTATATTTCCTGTAAGATTATTGAAAAAATGGCCATCTTGGATGGTGCCATCTTCAAATCCTCAGCCCCAGCAGGCGACGCCGTGAACGATTTTTTATAGAACCGGTTTCAGAACCCACATGGTGAACCTGGCGATGATGTATTTCTCGGCTATTTCGTTATATTCAGTCGTTGAATTCAAGTTTTGAAACCGGTTCTCGCCAAATTCGCTGGACTTCGGCGATCTGCTCTGAATCATGCATGATCCCGTCGAGCCCTATTCGATGTTGCGATATTGGGATCCATG
>JAFGFZ010000476.1 GCA_016930815.1 Pirellulales bacterium
CGATTCCAACGCGAAGAACTTGTTGCCTGGGCCAGCCAGCGATTCCATGCCAATATCGGCATGGACGACATCCGGCACCGGCAACGGGGAGAAATCCGAGCATTCCTGATGGAACACAGCCGGCGAAATAGCGCGGCGGCATCGCACGCCACCATGGAGGCGGAAGAGAAAGTTGCAGCCATTGTTGCCACGGCCGATGAGGAACCATCCGACCATCATGGATTGGCTAGCAGCGGCAATGGAAAATTAGGAGAACTCTCCTCCTGGCTCCGGGAATCGTGCCAATGCGACCTGGCCGATGCCGAATTGGAGGAGCTCGACGACGAAGGCCTCCGCCGCCGGGTCTCTCAAGTGATCGAAGATTATTACCGGCCCGAAATGCGCCGGATGGAACGGGCACTGATCATTCAAATTCTCGACACGGCCTGGAAAGATCATCTGCTGACAATGGACCATCTCCGCAGTAGTGTCGGGCTCCGGGGCTACGCGCAAGTCGATCCCAAAGTCGAATACAAACGCGAAGGGATGCAGTTGTTCGAGGCGATGTGGGATACGGTCCGGGATCACGTCACGAACATCGTTTTCAAAATTGAACAGCTCGACGAGAGTTTTGTCGGCAGTACCTGGGTGGAGTCCGAAGCGATCCATGAGGAAGCCGCCCCGGCCACCACCGAAATCGGCCGCCAACAACAGGCCGCGATCGCCGGCACCGAAGCCGATAAGAAACTCGAACCGATCCGCAACCGCGAAAAACGGATCGGCCGCAATGATCCATGCCCCTGCGGGAGCGGGAAAAAATACAAACAATGCTGCCTGCGGAAGGGCGGATAACCGGGAAAGGAGTTCCCTCGTGTCGCGCATCGGTCCCTATCTTTTGAACGTTGCCTATCTTGGACTGCTCGCCATCACGGCACCCTGGATCGTCTGGGCCATGGTTCGCCAAGGAAAGTACCGCCAAGGGTATGCCGAAAAGCTGCTCGGGCAGGTCCCGAAACGAGCCGGAAAACGGCCATGTCTATGGATGCACGCGGTCAGTGTCGGTGAAGTCCAAGTTTTGCGAACGCTGGTCGCTGAATTCGCCGCCCGCAGACCGGATGTGGAACTGGTCATCTCAACCACCACGAAAACCGGCTACGACCTGGCCCGCCGCCGGTTTGGTGAGCAGATTGTCTTTTATTGCCCACTCGATTTCAGCTGGGCAGTTCAGAGGGCCATGCGGCGCATTCGCCCCAATATGCTTCTACTCGCCGAATTGGAACTCTGGCCGAATTTGATCTGGGCCGCCAAGAAGTTCGGAGCAACCGTTGCCATTGTCAACGGCCGGCTCAGCGACAACAGCTTTCGCGGATATCAACGGATCCGGCCGTTCGTGGCCCGAGTCCTGAAAATGGTGGATCTGATCGCCGCCCAGGATGAAACAACGGCCAACCGGTTCCATGCCCTCGGAGCGAACCCAGATCAAATCCATGTCACGGGATCAATCAAGTACGACGGCGCGGAAACCAACCGGGCAAACCAACGGACCCGGTCGCTGCGAACACTGGCTGCACTGGAGGATTCGGATACGGTCTTCGTCGCCGGGAGTACCCAGGATCCCGAAGAAAAAATCGTCCTGGCCACCTTCGACACACTCCTAAGAAATCATCCCAATCTGAAATTACTCCTCATTCCGAGGCACCCCGAACGGTTTGATGAAGTCGCGCGATGGATCGAGGAGACCGGTCTGGTTTGGCAACGGCGATCGACTTTGGATAAGGATCCTGCCCATGCCAGACCGTGCGATTCGGCCGCAACGATGGGCCCCTGGCAAGTTCTACTGGTCGATACGGTCGGCGAACTGGGCGCGTGGTGGGGGACGGCTGACATTGGTTTCGTCGGCGGCTCCCTCGGCAGTCGCGGCGGTCAGAATATGATCGAACCGGCCGCGTACGGCGTGGCAACTTCGTTCGGGCCAAACACTCGAAATTTCAGAGATATCGTTGCCAATCTTTTGAACGCAAAAGCCGCCGTTGTCGTTCGAGATGGCTCGGAACTGACGGCCTTTGTCCGCCATTGCCTCGACAATCCGGATTGGGCCGAATCGCTCGGCCAGCGGGCACGCCAATGGGTCCAAACCCAACTCGGAGCCACCCAACGGACCATCGATCGACTGGACCCGATCCTTCGGTCCGGTCATTGGGCCGAGAAGAAACCGCGGTCGGCGGCATAGAGTGCGTCAACTCCGAACGCGGCAAAGCTGCAACCAAGTGTTTGCGGGTCTCTCCGAGACCCGCAATGCCACCCCATCATAGCCTCCTATAAGATGCGCGCAGCTTACACGGTAAGACTCTAATCCGCATCATCCGGCGACTTGGCCGTGACGTGCTCGTGGTTGTGGATATGCTCCATGCAATAGCCAAGATGGCCGTCGCATTTGGAGCAGTAACGGAACTGCATCTTGGGATCGTCCAGGTTGGTGATCCCGCAAACCGTGCACTTGTGACGGTATTTTTTCTTTTGCCGGCTGGTTCGCAGACGCGATTCGAAGGCGATGCGGCGTTGCTTCATGCGGAAACGATACCAGATTTCCTGGCCAAAGAACAGGAAAAAGTTCGTGACCGAGGCGAGGATCATCACACGACTTATCCAACCATGGACATCCCAAGAGAGTGTCAAGCATGCGATCCCTAATAGAAGCCAATCGATCCATGCCAGCCACTTAACGCGAATGGGAAGAATAAAAAAAAGATGGAATACGAAATCAGGGAACAGGAACGCGAATGCCAGGAAGACTGAATTGTATAGGAACATGTTCGTCGCCGGCATGTTCGGAACCAGAAACGCCGCGGCCATGGATGCGAATGCCCCGATGAATAGGAACAAGTTATAACGGAATATGCCCCATTGATTTTCAAGCGCCGTTCCCATCAAGTTAAAAACCATCCAATAAATCAACGCAAATATCGGATTCAGTTGAGGGGGCATGAAGAGGAACGTGACAATCCGCCAAACTTCGCCCGCCATGACATGGGCCGGTACGAATGCAATCCGACCAATTACGGGATCACCCCCCTGGGAGGTACGCAGGTAGTCGATCGCATAAATCAAAGCCTGCCCGATAATGAAGATCAGTGTCAGGTTGGGGATTGCGAAACGCCCAAAACGTTGCTCAAGACGGGCGATGAATTTCATAAGGCACTCTTACTTGTCGCCGGCGAATTGCCAATCCCGCACTCACAGTCATCGATGCGCGATCAGGATACTGCCGGTAACATACATGGGCAGGATCCATGACTTTTTTAACAAAGAACTAGCATGATCGATCCAATTCGCCCAGTCAACCGGCCCTTCGTCAATAATACACAGGACCAGCTTACCCATCCCCCCTCTGCGGCCTTTTGCGACTCTGACGCTTAAGTGAAAAAAATAAACGAAGAGGTCGCAGAGATCGCAGAGACAAAAAAGAAGCCTGGCTTTTTCAAAAAGCCGGGCTTCTAATTTTATTGAATTCATTCTACGAACAAAAAGTTTATACTAGCCTTCAATACCATCAATCAAAAAATCAAGCAATTAGTGGGCATCCATGCTATTGAGTGTCGGCATCAATGGCAAGGATGACGGGGCGAGAAGTTATGAAGACTGCTCTGAGAATCAAGGCTGGGACGACCTTGTGGTCCGAATATCGCGATAACCAATCAGACGGGCCGATTATCTCATGGCGACTGGCGAAGTCGCATGCAGCGCGCACAGACGCAGACCGAACTCGACGCGTTGCGTCGCCCGGTTTGCCGCGGCCAACCGTATGCTGCCGAACCGGTGCCAACGAACCATCGAGCGACTGCGGCTCCAGTGGCCCGTCCGCCCACGCGAACATCCCGGCAAGCATATCTGACCTTGCGCCACGGCCTCTAAAAAGACTCCCGTCCCCTTTTTTCGTCCTTTTTTCTCTTTTTTTCTCGCGTTGATCGCGTCGGTCGTTGATCGCTCCCGCGATCAAAACGGATCTTAATTATCCGGCCAACATATTTTATCACATTTGGATCGCGGAGCGATCCACGACCTTCTCCACGACCATATTCTATGAATCCATTTATGGGATTGACAGATTATTGAGAATATGTATACTATTTTACACTAATATACATCTCTACCTGAAAGCACTGTTATTATGCCATTACGGCACCTAATCACGATGGGAAGGCAACAGCAATCAATGACATCGAATCGGTTAGGCAAACTGTTCGATCCAGCGGCCGACTGGACAATCTCGGATAGGATCCGCCCACACTGGTCGCAGGCGGGGGCCGTGGCCTATGTCACATTCCGTACTCGTGATTCGATCCCCTGCGAGGTCCTGCGGCGGTGGGATCGTGAAAGGAACGAATGGCTGGCGCGGCGTGGTTATCCCTCAGATATGCATTGGTCACAAAGAGTGCCCTTACTCAACCATCAGGAGCGATCCGATTTTCACCGGGCATTCGATAGGTGCCGGGACGATTATCTCGATTCCGGGCACGGGCGGTGTCTGTTACGACGACCCGACCTGGCGGAAATCGTGGCCCGGTCGCTGCTCTATTTCGATGGCAAGCGCTACCGGATGGGCGACTTTGTGGTCATGCCAAATCATGTCCATTTACTCGTAGCGTTCGCCACCGAGGAATCGATGCAAAGGCAATTCGCTGCCTGGCTCCATTATTCCGCCTTTCGAATCCAGCAAAAGATCGGAGAGCGTGGTCATTTCTGGCAGCAGGAGCCATTCGATCATTTGGTCCGCAGCCTCGACCAATACGAATACTTACGCGATTATATTGCCAACAATCCCAAGAAAGCCAAACTGAGACCGGGCGAATTCTACTATTATCGCTATGATTAATGGTCGTTGATCGCTCCACGATCAAAACGGATCTCAATATCCGGCCAACATATTTTATCACGTTTGGGGAAAAAAGGGGACTGTCCCAATACCGTTCGGCACGATATTTGCGCCATGCGAATGGGTAATTTGCACAAAATAGTTGGACTTGCGCCCGGCGCCAATAGCGCGCATAATTCGGGGCATGGCGCGTAA
>JAFGFZ010000477.1 GCA_016930815.1 Pirellulales bacterium
TACCGAACCTATCCGCCACGGCATCCCCAGCGACCGAGGTACCGTTGAGCATCACTTGCCCGCCGCCGGCGTGAATGTTACCGGCAATATAACCGGCAGTGAGAGTGGCAGTGGGGGTGCCCGTGGTGTCAAGGTTCCCGGCGATAGTGCCGCCGATAAGATGGAAGGCAGCGCGCCCGCTTAGATTGACGTTGTGAGACACGGAACCGCCGAGCATCTGAACCTTGGTGTCGCCACTGGTTACCAACAGCGAACCGCCGGTGCTCACGCTCGTGGCATGAACGACCGTCACTGCGTCAAACTCCACCGCGGCTTTCGAGATGGTCGCGCTGTCACCGATCTGCGTGCTCGAGATGATCGACGAGGTAGGCGCGTCGATGATGAGGTCGTTGCCGATCCTGGAACCGTGCAACGAGGTCATGTCAGCGGAATTGCGAACGGTCAGACTTCCACCAATCTGCATGTTGCTGATCGAAAGCGTGGCGTCATTTATGATGGATACATCACGGCCGATCTGACCACCATCGAAGGCAGCATTGGCGTTGTCCTGTACCAGCAGGTCGCGATCAAGCGTCGTCTGTGACGCCACAAGATATGCGGCATCATCAACGAGAACGTCTTGCGAAACAATCACACCTGAGAGTGTGACGTTGCTCTCTCCAGATGCCCAGATGTTATAAACGCCACCGCTTCCAATCGTGACACCGCTAATAGTGGCCGTACTCGTACCGAAAAACTGTGCCCAAGTTAATACCGTTCCGCCCGTGACGCTGACGGTGCCGGCGTCAATCGCCCCCACCGCTTGGATCGTACCGCCGGACATCATGATACTGCTTTGGTCGTGAGCGATAAGCCCACGCGCTTCTCCGCCGGTCATGGCGACATGCGATGTTTCATATGCGTCGATATCACCCAGCAAGGTGCCACCCTGCATCGCGATCGTGCTGCCGTTGAACGCGCGAATATCGCCCCAAATCGAAGTGCCGTCTGTGAGGGTGAGAGTCGGGCTGGTCGGGTTAATATCATGGTTCGCGTCATGTTGCGAGGCATACCCGACCGAATAGTTATAGTCCTCTACCGGATTCAGTTCATCCAGGGTTGCATCGGTATCCACCCAACGGACGATCGCGGTACATGGGCGTGTGATCGCTAATATCACGGCAGCAAAGCTGATAGCCGACAGCAAACTCTGGGATCTACGTGATGTAATTATCTTCATATAGTGTTATTGCCCATGGCAATTCGAGAATTTTATCGACCATCAAGAGCATCAGAATAGACCGCCGTGCGGGCCTGCCATGGTTGAACTGACAGTTGCCGACGTGGCGTATCGAATGGATCGTGGCATCGACAGTCTCCTCATTGGCAGCCACGTTGGGATGCACTTCTCGCAGACCGTTTCCAGAAGCGAATGCTGCAAACGGCCATAAGGTAAAGAATTTTTAAACCCTGGCTGGGCCAAGGTAGGATCGAACAATAGCAAAAGCCATACCTACCGGGGTAAAATTGCGTAAGTCTTATCTCTCAAGCAAATTAGAAACCTGAGAGAGTCACAGCGAGTGTAACGATTTACCGTGATTCACGAAATTTCGTGACACCAAGCTCTCAATCGCTCAAAAAACGGACAAGGCAGTCGAGAAAGAAAACACTTGATGTCGGTATCACGGATCTTGATAACCAGCAGGTATGTTAGATTGGCTTCACCTACCGTATATATTCTTTCAATCTTGGATACGCTAATCAAGGCGATTCGATTAGCAACCGGTATTGAGACAGAGCAGGTTGTGTTGTCGAATGCCCGAGAAAACGCAAAATGCAACAACCTCGATGTCCCGCCATCCAATATCTTTACTCCTGCATTGCCAGCTTCTCTGTGCCGAAGTGCGTCAGGGATGTTTTCTGTCATAATTCTAATGGGTGTTCCATTCTTACTAAATACGATTACAGGCAATCAGGTGCCTTCTTGGATCGGCCACCTCTGCGAGTTAAGAAGAGTTCTTCCTGCAAGCGGTCGATGCAACCGACTTCACGAAGAAATCGCTGTTCGTGCTGGCGGTGAACCTCATCTCCGCAAGTTGCACGTTCTCTCGGTGACGACGGTACGCAAATCCTGTGGGGAATTCAACAATCTGGAGCCGAACGATTGGCATCAGCAACGCGAGGTACGAGCAATCGACTGAATGCCGTTGTTATCTCTTGTCTCATTCATGGAACGGATCCATCAGCTTCCGCACTACATCGTGCCTCCTCTCGGCGGATGTCGTCCTGAGGAAGTAAGCCACGCCACTGATGACCAAGACAACCAAAACGATCGCCATGGGAATTCCGTTTGTCGGTTCGATTCCCCGACAACAGATGTCGATTCCCAGGGCAATCGCAATTCCAAGGCTCCAGTAGAAAACATACCGGATAGCAGTCTGATTCACAGTTTGCTTGTCCGAGCTATGGTCTGAATCGTTCATCTTGGGGTGATCTGTCTGTGGAAATAACTTGTTTATAAGAAGCTTCCGCCTATCACCTGTAGGCCGTAAATGTGCCGCCTAATGCGCAGGCTGGTAATTCTCCTAAGTTGGATTGTAGCCATCAGTTACTTTTTTGTCACGCTGTCCGTTGCGTGATAGGCCGTTTCTGCCTAGCGATCATCAGGACGACGGGCCAGTCCGTCCGCCGGGCTGCGAACGTTGCGTCCGCCTCGGTTCAGAACATGGGTGTAAATAATCGTACGTGCGGAATTGCCATCGGAGAAATCGACCACCCGCAGTTTGCGGTTTGTCTTCGTGCTGGAGTTGGATAACTTTCAGCGGCTTAGCGGATCGGGCTAAGTACATCAGTGGCGTCCCCGGTGAGATGACACCTCCGCGCCTTTGCAGAATCTCTTCGAGCACGCGGCCGATGCAACTGAAGTGAGTATTGGTGGCGGTGAAGTGCAGTCGGTGAATCACACCGCCTCGCGAATCGACCTAGAATGAGTATACCGTCAGCGGCTGCTATTAATGCTCGCGTGCTCAGCCCGCTGGACACGGCTGGTAGTCCCAAATACTGTCTCATACCAAATTGGGAGAATGGACATGAACAATTTTTCTATTGTAGTGTTTGGAGGACTTTTGTCCTTCCTCATGATTGGCCCTTTGGTAAATGCAAATGACCCAGAAAACAGGACTTGCGGAGATCATGTCACACTGAAAGTACCGGTTGGACCGGACAAAGCGAAAGTTGCCACTGTGGTATTAGGCATGAGCACCCAGGATGTAATGACTCTGTTTCAACCCGCGTCCGACCAATGGAATGAAGATCATGGCATCCTCTATGACTCAATCGACGACGATGGCAAGTTATTGCTCACCTTCTCCGCCACGGATGGCAACAGTGCCGATGGTCGCAAGCTCGACAAGCTATCCGAAGTCATGTATCGGCCCGGAGGACAGAAAGAAATGCACTTCCTCTTACCCCGCGGGAAACGCGGAACGCCCATCCCTGCCAAGTACAGGACGCTTCTGCAAAAGGACAAGAAGGATGCGGGTCTTCCACCGATGGCAATTGGCATTCCCAACACTGGACGTTAGCAAGTTCAGAGGTCCCGAGACTCCTTGACAATCCGTAGCGTCTCTCCAGTGTCCTCCAGCTCGAAGAGTCGTGGGCGAGTCATACCGGGAGGATTATTGGGGGGATGCAACACCATCATAAAGGGTGCCGTCGAGAGTCATCATGTCGGTTGGCGTTGTTGAGCGAGGCTGCAACGACATAAAGGGTCCGGTGGGCGAGTCCGACTTGAGAATCGTCGTACCTCGCGTCACCCGCGGCCGCCAGTTCCGCCATTGCTCGGACAACATATTGCGGGTGTCGAACGTTAGGAACAAGTAGTAATCGCCGCGATACGCATGCAGTTCGGGTGCCCAAATGCTTCGGACCGCGATGTCCCCCCATGCTTTTTCGGGGACTTCGTAAATTACCTTGGGGCCGTCCCAGATGTTGAGGTCGCGGCTCGTGTATTGCCAGATGCGCGGGCCGCGAGATCCGATCATGTAGTAGGTTTGTGATTCCTCATCGGGCAGGATACAGACGTCCCTCAATCGGATATCCGCCAAGTGAAGCGGCCCGTGCCGAGGTTCGAACAATCGGCGCCTGGAATCCGATGCTTGCCGGTCGACCTCTGAGACCCCGTCGGGTTCTGCGCCCGGCGCGTCGGGCGCCGTGACCTGTTGACTGAGTGCGGATCCACTGGCAAACATCGCCAGAGTCAACGTCATTATGCAGGCTAGGCTGGAATGCATCTTCAGAACTCCTGTCTGGGTGATAGGTGCGTCAGGAGGACGTGATCGGCGTCGTCATGGCCAAAACCGTTCGTGACTCATGACGACTATGTCCTGAGGCACCTGGCGATATACAACTTCTTCACCAAAGGGATCAACCTTGGTCACCAATGCGGTTCTTCGCGGCTGTCTACTGTCTTCGGTACGTCGGTTCGGTGCAAGTTAAATGGCTACTTCAAATCACTGCAGTGGGCAACTGAAGTATTCTGGCAAAAATTGTTTCCCGTGCAGTATTCAGCAGACGCATCCGATGTCTCATCGGAGAGCAGGGAAACGGCAAATCCCAACAGTACCCGTGATCATCATTGACATCAAAAGCCAA
>JAFGFZ010000075.1 GCA_016930815.1 Pirellulales bacterium
ATCATTGATGTCTCTGGCAGCACGGGCAGTTCCTTTGGTGGAGATCCGGTAGGAGATCTCAACGGTGACGGATCACCCAATACGATTTTGGATGCCCAGATCGCGGCATTTATGGCGCTGAATCAGGTCCTGGTGGATCGCGGCCTGGGCAATACGGCCAACGTTGCGATTGTGTCCTTTGAAAGTTCGGCAACCAGCCGCGACATGGATCCCGTTTCGGCTGGTGTGCAGTTGTATACATCTCCGCTGGCGGATGCGAATAGCAACGGCATCCGCGACGTGGATGAAGTATTGACATCGCTTTCCTATGGTGGCGGTACGGACTATGAAGCGGCCCTGACAACTGCCAGCAGTACCGTGGCGGCACTCGGATTACCCTCCACGAATGTGATCTTCCTATCCGATGGAGCTCCGAACTCGCCGGGCGCCCATGCCGATGAAGTTGCAACGCTACTCAGCCAGGGTGTCAATCTGCGGGCGTTTGGAGTGGGCCCCTCCGTGCCGCTAGCCCAGCTTCTTATCATCGATCCGAACGCGGAAACGTTCGCCAACACGAACGAGCTGCTCGATGTGTTTACTGGCGGTGCCGTCGTGGGGGGAAACGCCAACGGCTTTGACCAGTTGGCCGCCTATGGGAATTCGGCCGAATTGGGCGGATTCCGATGGATTATCGATACGAATAGCGATGGCATCGTCAATCCGGCCGACGGGGATATTGTGTCGATGCAGTCGGCACAAGCCGGATTCAATATTGCCGGCGCGATTCCATTGGCCGGTAATTTCGATGGGCATGCCAACAATGGCGACGAGATCGTCCTCTACTATCTCGGCACGTGGGTCATGGACACCGATCGCGATTTCGTGATTGAAACAAACGGTGACGATACCAGGGTGGTCGGCCCACTCATGGGTCATCCAGTCATTGGTGACTTCGATGGCGATGGATTGGATGATTTGGCCGTATTCAATAACAACCAATTCTTCTTTGACCTCGCGAACGATGGGCTCGGCGATCTGGATCAGCAGCTCACGTGGGGTTTCCCGGGTGTCCTTGACCGGCCGGTTTCCGCGGATATGGATCAGGATGGAATTGATGATATCGGGCTCTGGGTGCCGCGTGATAGCGGCGTGTTGCCTCAAAATGATTCCGAATGGTACTTCCTGATTTCCAACGACTTCAATCCGGCGGATGGCTTCCATGACCGAGTTACTGGAACCATTAACACATTGAATCATCCATTCCGGACAGTTCCCTTTGGCCAGGACCTGTACGCAGCGTTTGGCGACGAACTTGCCCTGCCGATTGTCGGCAACTTCGATCCGCCAACACAGAATGCGTCCCAAGAGGTACCCGTGGATCCCGACTTGCTCTTGGAAGCCGATTTCAATTCCGATGGGGATGTGGACGGCGAGGACCTCGATGATTGGCAAGGCGGGTTCGGTCTCGTTGACGATGCGGGGCGTATCCATGGAGACGCCGACGGTGACTTGGATGTGGATGGAACGGATTTCCTCAGTTGGCAGCTCCAATTCGGTAGCATGGCATCCTCGGCCAGTTCAGGATCGGCCGCTTGGGTAGCAGCCGAGGCCTCCAACCTCAGTTTCCCTAGCACATCCCTGAGCCGAGTAAGTAATTCCAGCACGCGATTCGCCTCTCCAACAAGTGCCCATGCCAAGGATGCGTCCTATGGATCCATCGAATTGGCAACAATGACACTGCCGGTTCCCATACTGTCGAGCCCTGCGCCGCAAAAGAGCCAGGGCGACCAACGGGAGCCCGGCAATTGGCGGGAATCGATCGATGCCCCGGATTTAATGACTGTGCAGCCCTCAGTAAAAATGCAAGGAAGTACGGCTACTGGTCTCGATAGGCCAGGATTTCAGTTGCATGAAACGGCAGTTCAAAATGGCTTGCAGATTCGGTATCGGGCAGTTGATGCCGCCATGTCTGAGTTGGCATCCCACGATTTAAAAATTGCTCGACATCTTTCAGGCGCATCGTGCCGATCAGCACGATAGCGATTGTGATCAACAAATAGGCGGACGGTTCAGGAACAGTTTGACTGGCTGTGGATCCCGCGGCTGCTGGATCGTAATGCCGTTGCCAAATGAGGAAATCGGCTCCGTCGACATCGGCATCGCCATCAGCATCTCCCTCATTGAGTGAAGTACAGATTCCAAATCCGGTTTGCCAGATCACGAGATCAGCAGGATCAACGTCACCGTCCAGATCGAAATCGCCTGGTTCGGATACCCGAAGAAGGCCTGTCCTGTCGAGGCCGCCTTCATAAATCACCTCGAGCCATTGGGCACTTGCCATCATGGAATCGATCAGCCGCCCGTCGCCAATCATTGCCAGTAAATCGCCAGTCACATTGCCAGCGAGGTCAAGGCCGAGACCAGCCAGGTCTAGGCTGGATAGGGGTAAAATATTAAGGGCCGACATGACAAGTACTTCAGCGCCATCGCTACGGTTACCATTGTCGATCCGGTCGACGAGTTGCAGATGCCCCAGATCCATTCCGCCGATTGTTAGCGTTCCCAGGGCGAAGTTCTCCACCCAACCACCACCCGGCGCAGACGCGACTTCGAATGTGTCTTTGACACCGGCACCGCCCTCGAAAATAAGTTCCAGATTCGCAAGATCCGCAAGCCCAATTTCGTTTTGGCTCAAGTTATCAAACGTCGAGCCGGTCATGTGGATTGTGGCGCCGGGGACTAGATTAAGTGTAGTTTCGGGACTTAGAACCAGGCGACCGGCGACGTAAACTTCGGCGCTCGCATCGGTGATTTCGAACGTACCCGGTACGTCGGGCGTTGGGAATGGATCGTCCACACCTGCTTCGCCAATAAACATATCGACCACCTCCAAGCGGCCACCGGAAATCGTGTAAGTACCGGGTAGCATATAGCCATAGTTCTCTCCGCCGACTCTGAGTGTGTTCGCCGTGTGCGTGCCGGCGTCGTGGGTGAAGGTACCGAAGAGTTTCACATCGTCCGCCGATAAGTTCCCGGGTCCAGCAAGGTGGTAGGATCCATTCATGATCGTTAGACTTCCCGTTTGGACGTTGCCCGGACTCTGATCAATGGCACCATATTGAAGATCCATCCATCCCGCATCGACATCATGCTGGATATACAATGTCCCACACCAAACGGCGATATTTGAGGCGGTGACGCCCGCGTTGATGTGGAGTTCTCCACTGACGGCGACACTGCCATCCGTCCCGCCAGCACCGTCCAATGGCGTGTTGAGAAGGTACGTCCCGCCATAGATTCGTAGCTGTCCGCGGTTGACGAATGTGCCGGCAAGCGTACCGCCACCATCAAGTTCGAGTGTTCCCCATTCGCCGATCGTCGCCGTACCGGTCGCATCTAAGTTTAGGCCGCCAGTGCAAGTAAGTGAATTACCCTCGGGTACCTCAATCGTGCCATAGTTGTTGATTGGAATTTCGATTCGGCCGCGGCCGGCGAGTGTTCCGTTCCCGTAAATCGTCATATCCCCGTCGCCGCTGACGGTACCGCCATCCAGGTTGAGAGCCCCTATACTCACGCCGCCGACCAAGACCGGTCCGTTCGCGGTGAATGTGCCGGCCGGTTCGATATCCATTTGACCGGGGCCGGAACCACCAATAAACGTGGCCCCGCCGACGGTCAGTTCCCCTTGATAAGTCCAGCCCGAGCCGACATGGTAGACCTTGCCAACAATCGTATACGTGCCGTCCGAATCGACGCCCCAGCCGATATACAGGTTGCCATCGATTTGCTGCGTGATTCCCGGTTCGGTTCCTCCGCCGAGACGATAGCTGCCGGTACTATCCCAGGCATAGGCGATGTAGAGATCACTATCGATGGCATTCGAGCCGCCCGTTTGTTCGACCAATCCGATGCGGGAATTTCGGTAGCCGAGATAGACGTTTACGGCCGTCGTGCTGGAACCACCCTGTTGCTGGAAGAAGCCGTCGGACTGATCGCCAATATACTGCTGCGTTGCTTTGAGCGTGCCAGCGGCAAAAAGGAGATAACCTCCACCGAGGATTGGATCGGAGACGGTGTTCACCCACAGTTCCGTCACGTCATGGAGCCCTTCGATATGGCGGAACTCGGCATGGCCTCCATCGCCGACGATCGTCGATTCAGCCCGTAGTTCACCGCCACTCAGCTTGTAGGTGCCATCGCCGCCACCGCCAATCACCAAGTCACCAACATTGTGCAGCCCGCCATAATGGTGGATAACTCCCGTCCCCTGATCTCCCACGAGTACTGAATTGGTGGTGACTACGATTTCGGGATCGCCAGCGCTGAGGACAAGCTTGCCGGTACTACCCGGTTCCACGCCGAGCGTCATTGTACCCGAAATGGTTGTTTCGCCGTTATTGATCAACATCGTATTAAAATAAGTGGCATGGCTAGCAACTCCAATTGCCACATCGTGTGCGACTAGGACCGAATCCTCCGCCATCGTGAACATTCCCAGCCCTTCCCGGCCAATGGTCAGTTGGTTGACGGTCATTTCCCGGCCGCTGAGAGTGAATTTCCCATCACTATTGGCCCATTCACCGATGCTGAATTGATCGATCGCGTGGGTTGGGCCGGTCAATATCAACGTCCCGCCATTAATATTGAACTTGCTACCGCTCCCGTCGTGGCTGAGTTCGCCGATTGTGACGGTCCCGTTGTTGATCGTGTAGGAACTGTCGTAGAGTCCGCCCGTGCCACCGAATGCGAGTTCTCCAAGCACGGTGACAATACCATTATTTTGGAGCACGAAACCCTCGCCACCGTTTCCAACTTCCATGTTTTGGACCGTGGCACTACCCCCTTCGATAACATAATGCGAATTGGATCCGGAACTGTACCCAACGATCATGTCGGGATGAATGTCAGCCGTCGTAGCGCGGCCGATTGTCCCAGCCAGTTGATGAAGCGTGGCGCTGCCATGAAAACCAACATAAATCCGCGTGATTCCAGTCCCGGTTGTGATTAGTGCCGGATCCTCGCCACCATGGGCATCCATGACGATGTCGGAACTTGTACCCGATGCAAAGCCCAAGAACATATATTCCGCGCGTAGTGTGGAGCCATCGAGCAGGATCGCCGCGTCATCTGATTCGCCAATGGTCAAATGGTGCGCTATATAGAGAGTCGAGTTAATCAGATGCAAGGTTCCCGAATGCAGGTCGACATCGTTCATGACATCGATTGTGGCTTCGGTGATATTGGAAACCATACTATTGCTTTCGCCGGCCGCCAGATTATTACCAACAGCGACGTTGACACCCGTTCCGACAGTCATGCCACGATGCAGGTAGAGATCGTGGGGAATATCGACATCGTTGGCGCCTGATTCAACGGTCAGTTCTGTGAGTGAAACGTCGTGCCCTGCTTCGCTCAGATCTAGTTCACCGCCACTCCGGATTGTCAACCGGCCGTTGCCAACGATATTGAATTCATCCGCGGGGCTGGTATCGACTCGAATCATCAGCGTCCCGCCCGATTGGATATCGACATGCGTCGCCTCCCCCTCCATGGTCAGATGGCCGAAGACGGAGAGGGATCGATTGCCAGTCAGTATCTCGTTGCCATCGCTGATCAGCAATGTCCAGGCTTCGGCGTGACCGTTGAGTGTGATCGAATGTGTGGACGCTTGGGTTCGAATAGCGACATGGTTGACCGAGTTTGGCACTTGCCCACCCTCCCAGAAACCGGGGGTGAACCAGTCATTACCGCCGAGGAAATCAATTCGATTGAGATGGACGTCCCCCGCATTCCAATCGCTGGCCGAGACAATCGAGAAGACATCCGTCGCACTGATCCCGCGCCGCGTGCCAGTGCCGATGTTTGGGAACATCAGCGAGTTGCTCGGCGCCACGTGGTAGCGGTCGGCCGAATCGGCGGTGATATGCTCGGCGGTACGCACGGCGGCACTGTAGCCGCCAACCAGAGCCCCCGAAAAGTCGTAGTCGTCATCGGATGTTTCGTCGGCACAGCGATTGTGGCCGGTCATCCCCAAAACGTGCCCAAACTCGTGCCGCAGGACACTCAGCATATCGAACGCGCCGGCAAGGTCCGGATTGGATCCGTTGTCGGAGCCAACATAGCTCACTTCGAGCACCTCCGGTGGCGCGCCGCGAAATTCGTTGGTCTGAGCAGCATAAGAAAATGATGGATCACTCCAGCCATTTCGTCCGGTATTCCGCATGAACGAACTGGGCTGCTTCGGCGACGTTCGTAGCCTCCATTTTCTCGCCGTCCCAGTCCAGGTTCTGGCCAGCACGAAGACCGACCACGCCCGCCAGGCCGATCTCGGTGAGCTTGCCGCCGATCTCGAAGTCGGAGAAAGTTTTACCCTCGCCACGGCATGCGTCGAGCCATTCCTTGCCGTGGTTTCCGGACCGCGGAAGGGTTCGGGGAATTTCTTTGGTGGCGCCGTGGCGGAGCACATCCACCAGGTGGGATTCGCCCTGCAGGCGGATCTGACCGCCTGTATTCCAATGACTGGTATAGATGCAACCCTTCTCGCCGAGAATCATCAAGCCGTCGGGCACCTTGTCCCGAGATACCTCGGTCAGAGGCAGGAGTACTTCTGCCGGCGGTTTGCCGTTCCCCTGCCAGTAGAGCGTGACGGGTGGAAGGTCGCCACGTGCCGGGAAGTGGAACTCCACCGCGGCCTTGCCAGCGATCTGAGTGCCATCCTGCACGTTGATGACGATCTTCTCGGGATAGCTTAGATCGAGTGCTCGCATGGGCAGGTTGATCGCATGACAGCAGAAGTCAGCAAGACTGCCATTACCGAAATCGAACCACTGTCGCCACCGGGAGGGATGATAGACATTTTTCTTGAACGGGCGCATGGCCGAGGGGCCAACCCACAAGTCCCAGTTGAAGCCTTGCGGGATCGGATCTTCGCCCTCCGCGCTGCCCTCGTTGGCGGTGACTCCGATGCCCCATTGGTAGATCTGGCGGATCTGGCCAAGCACGCCAGAGCGGATGATCTCGGTGCAGCGGCGAAGCGACTCGCTGGCACTGCCCTGGTTCCCCATCTGAGTGACAACGTTCGAGGTTCGCGCCAACTCGCGGAGCTCGCGGGCTTCAGCCACGCTGTGCGTCAGCGGTTTCTCGCAATAGATGTGTTTGCCAGCTTGCATGAACACCTTGCACAACGGGGCGTGCCAATGGTCGGGCGTGGCGATAAGTACGGCATCGAAGCTGGTCGCATGGTCGAGTAGCCGGCGATAGTCGGTGTACGCTTTGGCATCCTTGGTCGCCTCGCCGCCAGAGCGTTGGGCATCGGCTCGGGCCTTCGCGATCATCTCTTCATCCGGGTCGCAGAGTGCCACGAGATTCGCGCCGCCTGCCAGCAGGCCCCGCATCACACCGCGTCCCTGGCTGCCGCAGCCGACCAGTGCTAAGTTCAGACTGCTGTTGGCGGCCGTGGAGTACGCCTTGGCGTTCGACAAGATCAGCGGCCGACCGAACGCCACCGTCCCTAGAGCGGCCGCGGAACTCTTGAGAAAACGACGCCGTGAACAATCGTTTCGTTTCATGGACATACCCTCCGTTAAAATGACGTTCTAACTCGCGCGGACCGTGCGCGGATGCTACACGCTAAGACACCAACATTATCAGCTGGCAATTGGCAATTCTTGCCAAGGTTTGGGATCCTACTTCGTTCGATGGCACGTCTATTGCTCTTGCAGAACCGATCAACAATTAATAAATCCACTTCTACTCCCCCAGGCAGTACAAAAACTTCCCTGACCGCACCAGCAAACGGTTTCCGTCGACTGCAGGACTTGCATCGAATCGGGTGGGATCCTTAATCACGTTCATGGCCAGTTGTTCAAACTCAGGCTTCGCGGCCAGTACAACCGATTTCCCGTTGCGGTCAAAAAAGACCAGCCGTCGTTCCACCAGTACAGGGGAAGCGTATACCTGGCCGAAATTTCCCAGCCGCTCTTCGTAAACCAGTTCACCTGTAGATCCTTTCGCACAGTAGGCAATGCCTCCGTGATGACTCATCCAATAAAGGTACCCGTCCAGGTAGATCGGCGATGGGACGTTCGTGCCGTTCTTGCTGGTCCACAGGCGATGGGTCGCGGTGACATCGCCACTGCCACCAGCTCGAACCGCCAAAGCGGCGATGCCGGAACGTCCACCGAGATAGTAGATTACGCCATCCCCAGCGACTCCCGTGGGGACCATGTACCACGTGATGTCCGTCTTGCAGGTCCAAAGAGGCGTGCCCAAATCAGGATCGAAGGCAAGTACGTCTCCCCGCCGGGCGACCATCAATTCCTCGCGGCCCGAATCAGACGTGACAATGATCGGCGTATTCCATGCGTTGCGGATTCCCGTCGCCCGCCATTTTTCTTCGCCAGTGGTCCGATCCAACGCCACCAGCGACTCGCTCTCCACGCTGGCGTTGATGATGACTAGGTCCTTGTAAAGCAGGACTGAAGCCGCCGAGCCCCAACCGCTTGTTTCCGAACCCACGTCAGACTGCCACAACTGTTGGCCCTGATGATCAAAGGCAAAGACACCCGTCTTCCCGAAAAAGGCATAAACTCGCTCCGCATCAGCCGCCGGTGTGTTCGCTGCATAGCCGTGTTCTCGAATACTCTCCTCCTCCGGCAATCTAGCCGGAACAGCTTGGTCCCATACGATTTCCCCCGTGTCGCGGCGTAGCGCAATCAAGTGCCGTTTCAGCTGGTCCAGGCTGCCTCTCGGGCCGCCGGGGACATAATATCCGGTATATGCGGTCAAATAGATGTGCTCCCCAAAAGTGATGGGGCTCGACGCACCCGCTCCGGGTAACGCGGTTTTCCAAACGACGTTCTTGCTTTCATCCCACTCCAACGGTAATCCCGTCGCGTCGGAGACTCCCATGCCGCCGGAGCCTCGGAAGCAGGGCCAATGATTGCCTTTGACTTCGTCGACTGTTGGCTTGGTTGAATTCGAGATGCAATCTTGATCAGCGATGGAGAAGACCGAGGTTTCTATCGCCTCTTTTTCGATCTGCAACATCAGGCCAACATCAATGAATTGGCCGCCTCCCGTTTGATGGCAATGGACGGAAATGGTGTTTTTACCCACATTGAGGAACTTGCTTGCAACCGCGTTCAGCGGTACCGGGATATAATCCGTGACATAACCTTTGCGTGCTTTCACCAGTTGCCCATTCAGATAGATTTCGGCATCTTCATCGTGGTGGATGGATAGGCACAGTGTCCCCTCGGTCGGTAGCGAGTCGAGCGTGAAGGTACGGCGGATCCAGATGTCCGGGCTCTTCCACTCGGTGCCGACGACCGCGCCAGGCGTGCCCCGCGTGCCAAAGCCACCAGGAGCCTCCTTCCAGGACGAATCCTCGAAACCGGGCTGGGACCAATCGGCACCAGGTTTCTCGATCGTATACCGCCAGGTCTGAGGCTCCACCTGGCTTGTCGGCACCAGTGTCTTGAGCACCGGCGGCGGCAAATACAGTCTCCGAGCCGCCTCCGCAATCCGTTCGAGGTCCATTTTCACCATGGCCCGGTCGTAGGTCATGAGGCCATTCACTTCAATCTCGACATCGGTCGTTTGCGTATAGACGGCCGCCGCTAGGCCGCGATCGATCAGCGGCCGCATGGCGGTCAAAAGGCCCACATAGGCATCCGTCAACTCCTCGGAATTCTTGAACGAAACATAGCCCCAATTCTTTTCATCCTGCCAGCAATGGCCGCGCACCGGCATGCCGAGGCCACCGAACTCGCCAAGCACAATCACGCGGTTCTCCTCCACCGGACGCATGCCAGGGCCGGGATAGCTATGCATGTCGGAAACCGTGCCACTTTTTTGGTCCGTCCAACCGCTGGCTTCGTTGACCGGGCGCGTGGGATCGTATTTTTCAATCCAGTTGACGATTTCGCGTGTGTCATGCTGCCCCCAACCTTCATTGAAGGGCACCCACATCACGATGCATGGATGATTTTGCAAGGTGTCGATCATGGCCTGCAGCTCTTTCCGGAAATTGGCCTTGCTCTCGTCGTTTTTCCCCGAATCGCCGGACGGCATGTCCTGCCAGACGAAAAGCCCCAGTCGATCGCACCAGTAATACCAGCGAGCACATTCATATTTGACATGCTTGCGGGCCATATTCATGCCGAATTGCTTCGTCATGACAATGTCGTACTTCATGGCCGCATCCGAGGCCGGTGTGTAGAGGCCGTCGGGCCACCAACCCTGGTCCAACGGTCCGTATTGAAACAAAACCTTGTTGTTCAACATCAACCGGTGGATTCCGCCCTCGTCCTTCGCAACGGCAATTTTCCGCATCCCGAAATAACTACCGACCGTGTCGGTCACCTTGCCGTCTTGGACCAGTTCGACCTTCAAATCATACAAATTGGGCTCGTCAGGCGACCAGAGTTTGGGTTGATCCATTGGCAGTTCGACCGCTTGGCCCGTTTGACCCATCTTTTTCTCAATCACCGTGTTCTTATCCAAAACTGAAATTTGAACACTTCGGTCGGTCGAGGCCTGGACTGTCACCGTGACCATGCTCCGATCAATATCCGGAACGATCTTGACCGATTGGATTGAGGCGGCTGGAACCGGCTCCATCCAAACCGTCTGCCAGATCCCGGTGACCGCCGTGTACATGATTCCATGGGGTTTGAGAATTTGTTTGCCCCGTGGTTGATATCCGGCATCCGTGGGATCCCAGACGGAGACGACCAGTTCGTTGTCGCCGTCTTTCAGGGCATCCGTGATATCGAAATGGAACGGATCGTAACCGCCGCGATGGTTTCCAATGCGTGATCCATTGACCCAGATCGTGCACTCCCAATCCACCGCACCAAAGTGCAGTAACACATGCCCATCCGCAGGAACGCTCGGTTTTTCAAACGTCCGCCGATACCACAAACGCTGGTCGGGTTGAACAGCTTTCATCACGCCAGAGAGCGCTGATTCCACGGGGAACGGAACCAGGATTTGCCCATCCCATTCAGATGGTTGCTCCGAATCCTTGGGCCGGATGGCATACTCCCACAATCCGTTCAAATGCATCCAATGCTCACGAGTCATTTGGGGCCGGGGATATTCGGGCCAAACGTTTTCCGGTGTCACTTCCTTGGCCCAACGGGTCATCAAGCGCCCCGATGCCGGTTGCCATTGGTCCGCTCGGGCCGAATCAAAGACGATCAACGTCATCAAACATGTGAAAATGCATCGTATCATCAAGTTGTCTCTCCTATTCGCTTGGGATCTTTTGTTCTGCACTTCCCGAGAAGATGGCCTTCGGCCGTCTTCTCGAAAAGAGTGTGCCACGCTATGCGAAAACGATATTTCAATCGGTCAACACCACGTGAGGTTGGGCAAGGTCAGTTATTTTCGCGTTAGCCACCATCCTCCACCATCGATTCGTCTCCTGTATTCCGTTATGGCCCCTCGTTATGGACTGGTCTCCTATCCCCTCGTTATGGACTGGTCTCCTGACCAGTCCATCCTTCTTCTAAAAAAAATCAGAGACACCCGAGAACGCGGGCGATGGAATGGTTTACCGCAATTCGATATAATACCTAACTTACGCATCGGATTACATCTTGAGTGGAAATTTTATCGTTAAATGCACCACACAACTACGGAACGGCTGGTTCTAAAGGGCAGATAGCGGGCCAACATGGTAGGATATCTCACGGAATGGAGATCCCGTGCCCCAAATGAACGTGCAATATGGCTTTCTCTGTAGTACAAGGGATACGCCGTCATGAACGAGCAAGCGATAGCCAGACGACTCCTTGTCGCTCTCTTTGCAATCTTATTATGTCTGCCTGTTCCCGCCGCTTGTTCAGGCCCATTCGAGGAACAACCATTGATCGAATGGCGGTTTGATACCGAGGGCAATATGCGGGGCTGGACGACAGGCGGTCACATTCGTAATGCCCGCATCTTGCATGGTGCGTTGCTCGGAGAGACCAGCGATTGGGATCCAATCCTGATTGGTCCCCTCTTTCAAATCGAAGCAACTCCCACGCAGTGTGTTGAAATCAAGATGCAAACACCTCGCGGCGGATCAGCGCAACTATTCTGGACCCAAACAGAAGAAGGTCCTTATGGCGGATTCAGTGAGCAGAAATCGTGCCATTTTGAAACCCAATCGGGCGAATCTTTCCAAGTCTATCGAATCGATCCGTTCTGGCACGCGGCGGGCAAGATCATCCGCCTTCGCCTCGATCCGCCGGCAACAGGTTCCTTTGCAGTCGAATGGATTCACATTGTCGACACGCAAAGTCCGGTTTCAACCGCCGCGAAGTCATGGCGATTTGAAAAGGAGACATTCGGTTGGCGCGTTTGGCAGGATCTCTCCGAACCGGCCATTTCGGGCAACTGCCTTCACATGACCTCGGAACGTCTATCGCCCATCCTGATCAGTCCGAGAATTTCCATTCCCGCGAAGAATCATCCCTTTGTTTCGCTCCGCATGGCAACAAAACAAGGAACCAGTGGCCGGATATTGTGCGTTTCCGATACGCAGTTCGGCCGCGAGGAAATCTCGTTTCCCATCCGGGCGGATGGCAAATTTCATTCGTACAACATTGAAGTCGGTCATCTTGAGCACTGGCGCGATCAGATCATCCTGCTCGGCGTTCAACCGACCGACGTCAACAATGCCAGCGTTTGGATCGAGTCGATTGAGATCACCGATTCCCCACGCGGCCCCGTGGAACTGGAGATCGACTATTTCGGGACTGCCGGAGGAATCCTGCGAGCGGGCAGGCCAGCGGAGATTGCCGCATCCGTGCGGAATCTGGGCGGTGATCCCGCCAAGAATATCCGTGCGACTCTCGAGCTGCCTGAAGATGTCCGTATGATCGGTCCCTGTTCGCAAACCATCGAGTCCATCACACACGCGTCGCCCCGGACCATCGCGTGGCAGCTCGAATCGGCTCGGCCCGTATCGGCTCAGATCTCTTTAAAAATCGATGGCGCCCAGATTGAGCCAATCACAGCGTCGGTTGTTTTCGATTTTATGCCTTGCCCCAATATTTCACCGGCATCCTATATCCCGGAACCCCGGCCAGTTCGAAACGAATTCGATATTGGAGTATTTTATTTCCCCGGCTGGCCATCCATGTCCCGCTGGCAACCCATCCTCACTTATCCGAATCGGAAACCCGTCCTCGGTTGGTACGACGAATCGAATCCCGAGTGTGCCGACTGGCAAATCAAATGGGCCGTGGAACACGGGATTAAGTTCTTCATGGTCGATTGGTACTGGTGCCAAGGCAACCGGCATCTGGAGCACTGGCTCCACGATGCCTACATGCATGCCAGGTTCCGAAAATATCTGCAATGGTCCGTTATGTGGGCCAATCACAATCCACCAGGCACGCATTCGCTGGAAGATTGGCGCAACGTAACGCAATACTGGATCGACCACTACTTCGGCATGGACGAATATTATCGCATGGATGGCTGGCCGGCCGTCTTTATTTGGAATCCGGCCGGCATTCGCCATGATGTCGGCGGCAGCGAAAAGGCCGCCAGCCTCTATGCCCTTTCCCAGAAGATGGCCCGCGATGCAGGCTTTCCTGGGATTTACTTCGTGGCTATGAGCTCGCACGAAAGCGAAGCATCCTGCCGGCAGCTTAAGAAGGAAGGTTACGAAGCCTTCACATCCTATCATGCATTTCAACTCGCGGCCCAGCGCGCGGGATCGAAACGGTTCCCATTTGCCGAGGTGGTCGCGACCAGTCCCGAAGTCTGGCGCGAGTCGGATGCTCGGGCCGCCGGGCTGCTCTATATGCCGATTGTCGATACCGGCTGGTCGGCCGAACCGTGGCATGGGAACAAATCGCTCGTCATCACCGATCGAACCCCGGAACAGTTCGGAAAACTATGTCGCGCCGCTCGGGAGTATGCATCCCAGACCCAGAAGAAGATCGTCACGATCGGGCCGTGCAATGAATGGGGGGAGGGGAGTTACATCGAGCCGTACGCCGAATATGGATTCCAGGACCTCGACCAGCTCCGCGCCGCTTTCTGCCCACCCGGCCAGTGGCCGCCGAATTTGATCCCGTCCGATATCGGCCGCGGCCCCTACGATCTGCCCCTTTCTGAACCAAAGACAAATTGAGAATTGGATGTCGACAACGACTTCAATGGCCGGTCACCCCTTTGATCCATCGACAAAACCGGGAACTGATTTTGTTGTGGATTGGATGCCCTTCCAGAGGAATCCATTGATGCTTAGATAATATGTGAGGATATTGATCTTCTCGGGAGGGCGAGGCTCCTGCCGAGCCACAATACCAACAACGGAACGTCCATGAAGAATAATTTTCTGTTCGAAAACACCCGGCCCACGGTATCCTACTCGTTGATGGTCAACCTACGATCATCTTCGACACTGTTTGCACGAAAGGTCGAAAACCATGGCTAGCCTGCGATGAAGTTCACAAGCTTCTTTGCAGGATTTGGAAAGAAGCAACCGCATGGTCCATGGGTCGTTATATGATCATGCCAGACCACATCCATTTTTTCGCCGCGGCATCTATAATAAATATCGAATATGACAATTGGGTAGCGTATTGGAAATCGCAATTCAGCAAACAGCACAAAAATCCCAACCATCTTTGGCAAGCCGATCATTGGGATACTCGGATGCGCAACGAAGATATTTATGAAGAGAAATGGGAATACGTGCGATGGAATCCCGTACGACACGAATTGGTTGGGAATTCTGAAGACTGGCCATACCAAGGTGAAATTCATGAATTACGTTGGGAATAAGTCGTCGCATGTTGACTGAGAACCATGATTCGCGGCTCGGCAGGAGCCTCGCCCTCCCGTATGTGTTTTCTTTGCACGCGGGAAGTCGAGGCTCCTGCCGAGCCATCATGAAATCAAGGGGATTCAATCTATGATCCGTTTACAATTCGTCAGAGTACAGCTCTTTGTTATTACCCTCCTCGCAGTTTCACATTCACTCCATGCCGCTGATGCGAAGGGACGTGAGTTTATCTGGCTCGAAGGAGAACAACCGGCGTCCGCCAATATCAAGGTCCAGGCATCGGGCTGGGGCAAATCACAATTCCTTTCCGAGGGCAAATGGATTCACTACAGCATCGATGAAGATAAAGTTGATCATGATGTCCCGGATAGTGGAATCATTCTAAAATATGAATTACAGTCCACGCATAAGACAAAGTACCAGCTTTGGAGCCGGATTGGATTCGAATTTGCCCGTTCCCCATTTGACTGGCGTCTTGATCAGGGACCATGGAACCGCATATCCCCGGACGCACTGACAACGGACTTAATGGAGATCGCCCATTGGTGCGAAGTTGCTTGGTTCCAGATGGGAGACGCATCGCTGGATGTTGGGGAGCACATCCTGGAGATCCGGTTACCTAAGCTCAAGAACGACGACGGAAAGTTCCAGCGTATTCTTTTTGCCTGCGACGCAATCTGCCTCTATGCCGGTCAATTTCATCCACATTCGAAGGTCAAGCCCAGCGACGATGCCCGCGACGCTATCGATCGGGAGGCATCGGAAACCGTTTTTCAGTTGCCAGAAACTCGGAATCCGGCGGCTCGGGCATCGGTTGCCCTAGCCGGTCTCTGGGAAGTCTGCCGCGACGATGAGCAATCCCCTGGTCCAGTCGCCGAGCCGTTACGCGCGTTCCCTGCTCAGGCTCACTGGAAAGCGATCTCTGTACCGGGCGACAAGAACAAGCTGCGGCCTGATTTGATCTTCGCGCATCGTCTATGGTATCGCACGCGTGTTGCCATACCAGCATCCATGGAGGGGTGCTCTTTTTACCTGGATTTTCCCTGCAATAACCTGAACACAACGGTCTATGTCAACGGTCTGCTCTGCGGTTTTGAAAAAAATCCTTTTGTGCCCTTTCAGATCAATGTAACCGCCGGCATCCGTGCTGGAGAAACGAATGAAATCTTGGTAGGAATACGGGATGCCTATTATGGCCGTTCGGCCGATCCGACGCGGCCCATGAAACTCCGCCGGACATTCAATATCCCACTCAGCAATTTTAGCGATGGTTTCCAGGATTTGGACTATCCCGTATGGAATTGCCCACAGTCCGGTATTCTCGCAACACCAACACTCGTGGCAGCGGGCGGTGTTTATGTTTCCGACATATTCATCAAACCGTCCACTGCCAAACAATGCTTGGAAACAGAAATCACGCTCACGAATACGACCTCGCACGACGCTCAAGGTGAAATCCAATGGGAGGCCGTCGATGAAAAAACGGGCCACGTGGAACATCCTTTTGCCGCCATGGCATTTCATGTTCCCGCCGGATCGGGTCAGGTTCTGGAACTCTCGGGACCATGGGATAACCCCAAATTATGGTGGCCTGACTCTCCACACTTGTACCTGCTACGCACGACCGTCGTTGTTGCGGATCAGCCAGTCGATCTGAAAGATACCCTGTTTGGCTTCCGCGAGTGGCGTTGCGAGGGAACGCAATTCACGCTCAATGGGGTGGTTTGGCATATGTGGGCGGATCTGGTGGGGATCGATTCGAGTCCCGAGGCTTGGTTCGAGGCCTACCGGAGCACGCATCAGCGTACGATGCGCTTCAGTACGGCCGGCCAGGGTGGTCACGAAACACGATGGCTTGGCCTGGAGCCTCGTGCCGCGCTGGAATTCTTTGACCGCAACGGGGTGGTTGTACGCCGCAACACAACCCTCGACGGCGAACGGATCGGCTACCACTTCAGCGAGAGCGATCCTGAAACTCGCCGCCAGCAGGGTGGTTCTGAAATGAAGATGGAACTAATGAAAAACTGGCGTGATCAATGTGTCGCACAGGTCAAGGGCGAACGGAACCATCCCTCGATTCAGATATGGACGATCGAGAATGAATTCGCCTATATCAACTTGATCAACTTGCTTGGAAACAGCCCGTTGATGGACCAGTACGAAGAAGAGATCACAAAAACACACGATGCCGTCTTGGCCGTCGATCCGACGCGGCCCGTCATGATCGATGGCGGCGGCGCGACGAAAGCCAATACACTCGGAGTCCATGGCGACCACTACATTGCCACATTGGATGGCCGCTATCCCGATCTGGCCTATGAACCATTCGAGGACGGGGGCGGACGCGGGCGTTGGCGATGGGATCGGAAGCGACCACGCTTCCTTGGTGAAGACTGGTATGCCACCGGCATCAATCCAGCCGACTACGCGATGTGGGGCGGCGAGATTGCATTCCAGGGCAAAGCCGCCACCCGCGACGCCGTGGCACAAATCTACCGGATGCTCAACGAGGGCTATCGTTGGGGTGGCCATTATGCCGCCTGGCAGTTCTGGCTCGGCAGGGATGGCGGCCCCGCACAATGGGGTGCCAATTTCCCACGTGCCGTATTCGTCCGCCAGTGGGACTGGACATTCGGATCGGAACAACGTGTTGTACGAACCTTTGGAATTTTCAACGACACGCAATATCCAGATCCTATCATATTCACACGCAAGTTATTGATCGATGGCTCAGTTGTTTATGAAAAAGCTTCAACCCATCATGTCGCGCCTGGAACTGCAATCAAGTTTGATGAAACCATTGCCATGCCCCATGTCGACCAGCGGCTAACAGGTGCTTTGACGCTCGAGCTTCGCGTTAAAGATCATGTGATCTTCCAGGACACGAAAGAACTCTCGGTCCTCCCCGTCCCGGATATCAACCACATTCGTTCCCAAGCAGTGGCCCTGTTCGATCCGGAAGGAAAGGCCATCCCACTGCTCGAAAAACTCTCAATTGCGTTCCACAAGTTGCAATCGCTCGATTCGGTGCCGGCCAGCACGCGCGTCGTGCTTGTGGGCCCTGACGCCATCCGCAACGATCAAAGTACGTCCCCCCGGCTGGCGGTTCTTGCTTCCGAGGGGCATGCTGTGATCGTGCTCGACCAATCTTATCCGCTGATCCATCAAGCAATTCCCGCCGAAATACAACTCGCGCCGCGAACGAAGAAGAGCGACTTTGGGCAGGATGTCCCAGCCGCAGACGGTACAACGGCCTATATCGAAGATCCATCGCACCCGGTGTTCTTGGGATTAGCCAACCAGGATTTCTTCACTTGGGGCCCAGACCATCGCGTCTTCCGTAACGCCTACCAGAAGCCAACTCGAAAGGCTAAAAGCCTGATCCAGTGCGGCCCGCGCTTGGAATATTCCGCACTGGTCGAAGTACCTGTCGGCAAGGGCATTCTCTATCTGTGCCAACTCGATCTGGGCGCCAAACTGAGCATCAATCCAGTTGCCCAGCAATTGGTTTTGAATTTGATTCAAGCCGGCCTGAACTATCGCCTTGAATTCGCCGATGTCGCAACGGTGATCTCCGATCCCTTCTTGGAAAAGGCCGTGGAGGCCATCGGTTTAAAATATTCCAGAGCACCGGATCCCCTGGTCGCCATTCGAACCGCAGGAATCAAGATCGCCCTAATTTCTGCGACACCCGCCCATTTGAAACAACTCGCGAACGATCCGGCCTCGCTAGAAGCATTTTGGAAACGTGGCGGGACGTTGCTGCTGTGTGGACTCACGCCGGAAGGATTAAACGACTTTAACCATATTGTCGGGATAGATCATCTGATCCGGCCCTTTATGCGGGAACGAGTGACGTTCCCTAGTGTCCGAAATCCACTGACCGCCGGATTGACCGTTGGTGATATCGTGATGCTCTCCGGAGAACGTATATTCGGCTGGACTGCCGACGAGTATGTTGCATCGGATGTCTTTTCCTACATTGTTGATCTCGATGATATGGCACCGTTTGCCAAGAGCCATTTCGGCGCCTACGATAACATTGTCAATGGCTTCGTCGGATCGGATGGCTGGCCGCTCATTATTGATTTCGAATATCCACAAGACGGCGCACCGTATGAGATCCACCTCGATCTGCCAGTGGAAGAGCGGATCATCGAATACACGCATGATCCATCGATCAACTACAATCCGACCACGCGCGTTGCCCTATTGTTTGACGGGGCGGATCGCATTGAGTTCGATCTGGGCACCCATGGCGATGCGCAGCGTTTCACCATCGATCCGCCACGCCCCGCCCGCCGTGTCACCATCCAATTAGTTGAATGGCAGAAGGACCCAAACAAACGACCGCTGGTTGGGATCGATAATATCGCACTACGCGTGTACCGCAACCCGGAGTGGAACGCCACGGTCCGGCCGATGTTGAACCTGGGTGGGATGGTCCAGTACATCAAGGGCAATGGAAATGTCGTGCTGTGCAATCTTCGTTTTCTAGAAAAGGAATCCGTTCCCATCAATCAATTAAAGAAACAGGCCATCCTTGCGACCGTCCTGAGGAACTTGAAGGCACCGTTCTCCGATTCTTTAGATCAACCAAGCGATCATTCGTCCGGTTTTTCAACAAGAACCCACACTCCCTGACCGACGCGCGGGTCCTCGGCGGAAATCGCCCCCTTACCCATGACCGTATATTTGGGGAGGCCAGCCGCCTGGCACCAGGCATGCATCTGTTCCGGGCGGCGTAGCTCGACAAAACGTTGCCATTTTTCGAATTCATCGCCGTTCAAATTCTCAATTCGACCTTCAATGAGCTTGTCGGTTGCCCATTTCGGGTAGCTACTGCCGGCACCGCCGCCGATGTATGCCTTACCACCCGGCCGAAGGACCCGATAGACTTCCCGCAAACCTTGCGCGGGATCCTCCCAGAAGAAGATCGACCCGCGGCTTACAAGTAAGTCAACCGCATTGTCAGGGAACGGCATCTTTTCAGCGACACCAACCACGGCGGAAAGCCGGTGTTCCAAACTTTTTTCACGGGCTATCGCAAGGCCCGCCGACATGGCTTCCGTGTTCGGATCCAGCATGACAACCGGATTGTCGGTTTTCTCGATCAAGGGAATCGCCACTTGACCTTTCCCGGCCCCCAAATCAACCCAGAATCCCTTCTTGGGCTGGCAGTGCTTGAGGATATCTTGAACCACATGAACATACCGGTCAGGTAAATCGTGTTCTCTTCGCAGACCACCAGGCGACTTCGATTCAGCCGCATAGATTGCTGTTGACAACAATGCCAAGAGCAAGATAGTGATTGATTTGAGGATCGACATGGATTTCAGAATTCCGGTGATGCATGCAGCTGAAAGAAACGGTTTGATTCGTACCATCGTTCTTCGGATCCTTCATGATTCTCTTGGTATTCTTATATCTATAGTACTTCAGAGCAATGGGGAATTAATTCGGTAAGACCCGGTTTTCCGATTGTGAGAATTAAGGGGTCAATTAAGGGGTCAGACCCTGTTTCCGGTTTTCTTCGAAGAGTCGGCTGAATTCGCGATGTGTCTTCTGGCAACCATTGAGATGGTCGGACTGTGCAATGAGCCCGTGATGAGACGGAACTTTCTTTTCTAAAACTCGGAGGGTGCAAAGAGCGCAGAGGTCCGCAGAGATAATCAAGAGCTCCAGATCGGATGTTTTATCCGATAGGGAAGATGGCTTGAATAGCTAGGTACAACGAAACAATCTTGATGGCAATAGTCGTCGTTTGCTCCACGAACGAAAAGCAATGAGCGATCAGATCGTAATCGGATTCATTCGATTGATCGAAGGAACGGTCAATGGCGAACTCTCGACCATGAGTATGCATCTGTGGAATGGATATTCTTATTTCCAGAGGGTGTTTCAAAGCTAGATAGGGCATCCGATCTCGAGCCCTCGATTTTCCCATCGGATCTCCGCGCCCTTGGCGATCTCTGCGTTTTATACAAAAGAAAGGACCATCTCATCACAGACTCATTGCACAGTCCGACCATCTCAATCGTTGCATAAAACACAGAGCAGATTTAGCTGCCCCTCCAAAACAGTAAACAGGGTCTGACCCCTTAAATTCTTCCCCTTAAATTCTTAAACATCATGGGCGGAACCGGCCGAAGGGGAAGTGGAATGGGGTATCGCTGAGTTCGCGGGCCCGTTTTGTGGCGGCTTCGGCTGCGGCTGAATCGCCGAGGAGTTGATAGGCCTTGGACAGACTCTCTTGAAGGCCGGATCGAATGCGGCAGCGGAAGGGATCATCCTGGATATTGCCGCGATCTTCCATGCGTGCGTTCACGGCAATCAAAATCTCTTGGGCCTCCTGGATCGACTCGGTCTGTTTCTCGAATAGGCCTCGAGCGATTTTAAGATCGGCCAGATCGCGGGCGACGAGGGCAAGGGCGATATCGTAAAAGGCCTGTGCCGGATGGCGTGCGGCAAGGAACTCAATGCCTCGCTTCGCCAGGTCTAAATTGCGTTCGGCTTCCAGGAATTGTTGACTTGATCGTTGGACATAAGCCAGATTACGGTAAGATGCCGCTTGCAGGGCCTGGTATTGTGTTTCGTTTGGAAATGCGGCGGTCAGCCGCTGGCACAGATCGATTGCCTGATGGAGATATTCTTCGGCTTCCGTTTCGGAAATCGATGCGAGCCGCGTGCTGGCAAGCGATAGGGTATCGGCAAGTTCCAATCGGTATTGAGGCTCTTGGGGAAAGTCGCTCACCAGTTTTTCAAGGAGCGTACGCGCTTGATTGAACGAATCGGCTGCATCTGCCGTTCGATGACTCAACAGCAGGTGGACAAGACGGTGCCGTTCAATTTGGGCCTGCAAGAGGCGGTATTGCGGATTCTCTGATTCTTCCGCCAAGAGTTGGGCGACGATTTGGCGAGCCTGGGTCAAGTGATACTCGCTGAATTCCCGTGGGCCTTGCGGCCCATCCATTTCGTCGTGGCGGCCGGTTCCGGTAAATTCTCGAGCGTTGGGAAATGCCGGTCGACTCGAATCACGGCCATGCCTCAGCCCAGGCAAGGGATTTTCTGGTCCGGGAGGGCGCATCGATGGTAAATTTTTACGCGGGATCGGTGGTCCGAACGGTGGCAGTCCTCCATCGCCCGGAGGGGGGCTCATCGGAGGTCCGAATCCTGGCGGTCCATTGGAAAGCGGTATATCAAGCGATATGAATTGCATACGGAAAAATTCCGAACCGGCCAAGTCATGGCTTCGTGCGAGTTCAAAACGTACCGGGCGAGCCGCGGTGACATCCTCTGGCTGATCCAATAAAAAGGAAACCGCTTGAAGATGGAAACCGGCAATTCCCTTTGGCGATTCCATCGACTCACTGAGCAAGATGCCATAATCGTTCAAAAGACGGGATTTCTGGACGACGACATCGATCTGGCCGGGCTGTTTTTCGAGCAGGCTGTCAAAGATCGCTAATGCATCTCGAAAGGAAGATTGGGCATCCTCGTACTTTCTGAGTCGTTGATGGATTTGACCGATCCGATGATGGGCCGCCGCGGTTTTCGCTTGAAGGTTTCTATCCCCGCTGTTTTGCCGTGCGAAGTGTTCATAAAACGTCAGGAGCTGGCGGAGCAGTTCCGCATCCGCATGGCTCAAAACAGTCTCGAATTTTGGAGCTCTTTCGTCGTCGTACTCCAATTCAAGGGATTGGGGAATCCCCCGGTGCGCGATATTGTCAAAAATACTTTCGAAGGCTTCAATCGCCAGATTGAGATTCTTTTCAGCCCGTTCCTGGGATTCCAGGGCTTCGGATTGCGCCTGCTTCGCTGTTGCCAAGGCGGTCCTGGTCGCCATGTTGCCCAACATCGCCACGATGGCCGTTGTCAGGAGGAGCCCGCAAGCGGTGCCACTTGAGATGGCAATCGCGGGATTCCGGCGGCACCAGCGACAGAAGCGTTCCGCCGTACTGATTCGGCGCGCGGCGACTGGCCGTTCCTCGAGGAACCGATGGAGGTCCGCTGCTAGTTCGTCCGCCGACGCGTATCGATTGCCTGGATTCGTCGTGCATGCCTTGAGCACAATCGTCTCCAAATCTCGCGGGATATCCGGATTCTGGCTCCTGGGTCGGGGTGCCGTGCCCTGTGTTTTCTGATGGATCAATCGGCCCTGCTGCGTCTCGCCAAAAGCAGGTTGGAGTGTCAAAAGTTCATGAAGCGTCAAACCCAGACTATAGATATCACTACGATGATCCGTTGTCCCATCAAATTGTTCGGGTGCCATATACCGTAAGGTACCGACGAGATTCCCCGAACGGGTAAGCGTGTCGCCTTCCGCATGCCTGGCCAATCCGAAATCGGTGATCCAAACATTGCCGCTGCGGTCCAGCAGCAGGTTTGCCGGTTTGATATCTCGATGGAGGACTCCATGCGCATGCGCGTAGGCCAGAGCAGCCGCGGCATCGGCGCCGATTCGGGCGATGGTTTTCCAGTTTGGAACCAATCCTTCCCAGAGCAAGGAGGCCGCATCCACCGCGGCCTCGATCGACAAGGGACCCATTGGGGCCTTGGTTTGAGGAGTGGAGTTTCGCAGCACGTCGAGAACGACATCCAGGCCGACCCCGTCGATCATCTGCATCGCGTAAAAATAGAAATGATTCTCTTCACCAACACCGTAGATAGGCACAATGTTTGTGTGATGGAGTTTTGCGGCGGCTTCCGCCTCGCGGCGAAATCGAAGGATCTTATTCTCGGAATCTTCAGCACTTTCTCGGATTACCTTCAAAGCCACGCGCCGGTTGAGCGATTGTTGCACTGCTTCGTAGACAATTCCCATCCCGCCACGGGCGATTTCCCGGACAATACGAAAGTCACCTAGCCGCTCGATCTCCAATCCTTGAACCGGGGCTTGTTTCAGCCCGTATTGGGAATTGTGGCTTTTCAGTTGTTCGATATGGACAAGCATCGGAAAAAGGTCACGGATGTCGTTGGCATATTCCGGGTGCTCTTGGGCATACTGTTCGATCGTTGGTCGCTTACCTTGCCGATATTGCTGGACGAACTCGTCGGCCAGCACATCGATTGGATTTCGGATCGATTGGTCGTTCATTTTTCTGGTTCTGAAAAACCGGGCAGTGCATCGAGAATGATTTTCAAGCGCCGGATCGCCCGGACATACCGGTTGCTGGCAGCCGTTTCTTGAATTCCGAGCATTTCCGCAACTTCCGAATTGGTCAACTCTTCAAAGTGCCTTAGCGCGAGGACTTCACGGTCCAGTTGGTCCATCTGGTCGATGGCCGCGCGTAATTGGGCAGCCCGTTCCTGGCGGACGGCGGCCTGGCTGGGTGAGGTCAACGTTCCGATCAACCTGGAAACCAGTGAAACGGACGTGGTCCGATTCAGATGATCGCCGTGGATTGAACGTTCTCGATAGGCATCTCGCATTTTCGCGCCGAGATGTCGCCGCTCGACATCGACGAGTGTCTGGCCCACGATCAGTCGCAGCCAGACGAACATCGACATCGTTTCTTTCTGGATGAAGTGTTCCACGCGCTCGGCCGCGGCGATCCAGGCCTCTTGCAGGATATCATCCGGATCCACACGCCCCGCGAGCGCTGCATTGAGCCGGAAGTCCACGATTCGCCACAAGCGGTCCCAATGCCGCGAAAATTCGTCGGCTAAAACCCCGGAAGGATCCGTTGCCAACTGTTGGCGAATGGTCAGGTCCGTCATCGAATTGACTCATCATTAAAGAACGAAAACCGATCGAAAATATCCACCGGATCGATTATCCGCCAAGGGCCGAGTCTGGTCCATCACGTTGACCTTTCTATCAACCCCAAAATCCACCAGATGTCGATGTTGTGGCCGGTCTCCTGACCGAGCCACAGGCCGCAGCCAAAGATATCCCCGACTTCTTGTTAGAGCTCCTTGATTATCAACCCCAAAATCCACCAGATGGATCGTAAGTTCCCCGAATATATCAAGAAAGGAGCAGAATCCAATTTAGGTAGGCTTAAAATTACAAATTGGTTGTGGATGACACCATCCACCATCCGTTCTAGGGACAGGCAGAAAAGGTTTCCAAAAAAGATGCAAGAACAGATTCAACAATCCTGGAACCAGCTTCGAGACGCTGTCTCGGTGGCCCAGAATGTCTCGGCCATCAACTTGGCGTTCTACCTAGTACTCGGCGGACTGCTGGCCCTCTATATTCGGCTGCTCTATCGTCGCTGCAGTTCGTCACCATCCGATAGCGATTCGATCACCCGCGTATTTCCCCTCCTGACGCTGGTCACCATCGGAGTCATCGCCGTTGTCAAATCGTCTTTAGCGCTGTCACTCGGATTGGTCGGCGCCCTATCGATCGTCCGGTTTCGTGCGGCGATCAAGGAACCGGAGGAACTGGTTTACTTATTTTTATGCATCGGAATAGGATTGACCCTTGGAGCCGGACTGCCGCTCTTGGCGGTGGTGCTGGTCTTGATCGCCACGCTCTTTATTCTCGGCATGTATGTGGCCGGCCAGAACAGGCGGGAACAGAATCTCTTACTGAC
>JAFGFZ010000478.1 GCA_016930815.1 Pirellulales bacterium
AGAGTCTTCGTCTGTAACATGCGCGCGTGGTGCGCGCATGTTTGTAAGCCCTTTTGGGTTGCGGGCTTGGCACGCGTTGGGTCCTTTAGGTCCTTTAGGTCCCTTCTCATCGACTGGACGTATTCTTTGGCAATTCCGCAGTCGCCTGGTGGCGGTCCGGCACGATATCTGCAACGAAGTACCGCGTGGTTTCTTCGGAAGATAGTTTTGTCTCGAGTTCGCTGCAGAGTACTTCCGCTCGGAAGATGTGGTTTCCGTCGGTGCTAGCAACGGCACGGATCTTGAATGTCACATCGCGGCCTGGTGCCAGGTTTTCAATGGGTTGAAAGGCCACGCGGCCGTTCCGGATCGTATGTTGGCCACCCTCCACGCGGACGGGATCGATGCCTTCTGAGAAGAGGGCAATCACTTGCACATTCTTCGCGGAGTTGGATCCTCGATTTCGCACCGTGATTTCGTAGGCGGCCTCATCACCAACCGCAACCGGCCCGGTCGGATCGCTGATTTGCAAATGGAGGTCTGCCAGTGCGATGACGTTCGTTCGATGGGCTGCCTGGACATACAAACCCTTGTCGGCCGTTTGCGCCACGGCGACCACGTCATTCGTGCCCTGTTCATGCACCAGACATTGCAGTGCAACAGAAAACTCTTTACCGGCCGGAATCGCTCCTACATCCCAAATCACCGATTGGGATTCCGTATCGTGCCGGTACCCGTCCCCGGCGTCGACCAGTTCTGCCCGTTTCGGTAGCTGGACAATCACCGAGACATCCTTGGCGTCGGCAGTCCCATCATTTCGAACGAGGAAAAGATATTTCGCCGTCGTGCCTGCGTAGGTTTCATTGAGGCCTTGGGCCTCGATCGATAGTTTGGGCTGGCGAACAAAGACATCTTTTTCGCAACGGGCAATCAGCCCTCCATCGGCTGAGGCCGAAGCCCGCACCTGGAGTTGCCCGGCATCGCGGGGAACCAACTCCACTTCAAAGGTTTCCGTCTTGCCCGCAGGCAGGATGCCGAGGACATGATTACTCTGTTGGGCATCCCCGCCGCCGGGTGGAATCAGATGGAGAACGACGTTCCGCGCTGGCCCTGTCCCGGGATTGGTGACTTGTAGGCGATAAACCTTCGCTTCACCAAAGAGAACATCATCGGGACCTTGAAGCCCAATTTCAATTTTAGGTTCTTGGACTGTGACCGTTGTCTGCTGAACCAGGGGTGCAATCCGCAGGGCTACTCCGATGGCCAGTGGAGTACTCGATCGAGGAATCACATCCATGTCCAGTGTGGCTGTCTGGCTATCGCTGAGTTGCTGGATTTGCCATTCCAAGCCACCCTCACTCGATCGCTGCGTGAAACCATTCGATGCCTCCGAAGTGACGACTTCAGCAGAGTCCGGTATCCGAATCACGACTTGAATGCCCGCGGAATCCGCGTGGCTGTCATTTCGTAGCACGAGGCGATAGGTCGCCTTTTGACCAATGACAATTTCACGAGGACCGAGCACCTGCGTGCTGATTGCGGGCATCGATTGATTGAACAGGACAGGAACGCGACTCTGTTCTCGATCTTTGGGTGGCTCCTCGACAACACCCTCCGACTCGACTGGAATGGATCGGACAGAATCCAACGCCATGGGTTTCCGTCGCCGCGCGCTCATGTAGGGCGCTGGTTCGCTCGCATCCTGGGAGCCGGGCGATCTGGCTTCTGGCTCGGATGAAAGCGTTGCCGGATCGCTTGTCGGTGTTGCCGATGATCGGAGCATTTCCGATCCCGTTCCACCATACGCGTTTCCGGAACGCTCCGTCGGTTCCACTTGGAGCGGCATGCGACGTCCTGTTGTATTGACTTCCACCAGGTTTTGATTGGATGGTTTTTCGTCGACTTCATGCCGGCTGCGCGAAGAGACATAAGGCTCGGAAACCTCCCGCCGAACTTCCATGGTTTCCGATGCGTCGTTCTCAACAATGACCGGTTCACCGACGACTCTGTTTCTGGATCCCCTGGCCGCAATGATCGGGGATTCTCCAGTAAGTTCCGGTGGCTCCGCAACCGGCTTTGCCAGGTCCCGAAGATCGCCTAGCGACTCCCCAAGCCGCCCCGATGGCAATAGACCCGTTCTCCTGTTCTGAACAGACGCTTGCTGTGACTTCGATGAAATGTCCGAGGATCCCGAGGGGTACGGTTGACGCGGTGGCTCCGAAGTGGATTCCCGTGAGGCATGAAATGGGAGCAATTTCAGCGGATCGAGCGACGGGAAAAACGAACTTTTCGCCGGCGGTCGGGACGATCTAGCTGCCGCACTATCCGCAGATGCTGTCCCTTTTGGGTGGAGAATCGGCTTCGAACCGATTTGGCTCCGTGATTGCCTATTCCCATAGCCAGATTGTTCATCCGGCCCGATATCCGATGCCTCCCATTCGTCCGTGTCACTCGCAGCCGATCGCCGAAGCGCGGCCAGACGTTCCGCCAGGGATGGCTTCCGCTCCTCCTTCTGAGATATGACCTCGGCAAGCCCCGCTGCTCCGAGACCAGCCAAAATGCATGCCAAACCAATCCAAGTGATCCAGTGACGAGTCATCGTCCCGATTCCCTACATAATGTGAGTGGAAAGAGAGCTCTACTCTGAAAGGTTTATCGGGATGTGACCATGATGAATTGAATCGAATAATCGGATATTGTGATTTGGGATGAATAGAATATCTGGGGAATTCTTTAGGGCGCGTTTTTCATGTGGTTTTAATGTTGTGATCACTGATCCGTGTGCCTGATCGCATGCTGCCGAGCAGAATCCGGCCTCATCAGGATGGTGGGGTCAATGATATAAGATCCGATCAATCCCGAAGTTACAGAACTCTCCGGATTTTGTCTTGGACTGGCATCGCGATCGGATCGTTGACGCCACCACAAGACGAACGTACGATCTCGTCTATCCGGAATCCGATCAACTGGATTTACCAATCGAGGAACTAGCCATGCCCCTTTTTGAGATCGAAACGGACCTGCACGTGATTATTACTTGGGCCGAGGATTCGGATGTCGCCATGGCAGCCGCCACGGAATCTTACCCCCATGACCGGGTGCTTCGTCTGACGAAACGCCCACGGGATACGTGGGTGATATCCAAGGCAGCGCTCGGCATCACGAACGCGTTCGATCCTTGTTCCATCGCACGCGATTGTTTATCCAAAGCGGAAGGGGATAAACTGCATGCCATTCGACTCTATATGCACGAAACGGGGACCGATCTCGAAAAGGCTCGTAAGGTGATCGAGTCGAATATGGTGATGGGCTGGTAAAGTTAGGTCAGCCGGTCATTCGAAGTTCGACGAGCCATTGGTCGTTGGGAAACCGGTGGAATCGATGGGGGCTGCGGGGGGTTGGTATGGCGATGTTCCAGGATATTCTGGCCGGGTGGCAATGCTATACGATGCCGGGGGCATCCCCGGGTAATCGCTCGTTCCGCCGGGACGATACATGCCTGGAGGTTGAACGGCAATTGTCGCGGCCGGTTCATTGACCCGATTTCGCAGGCTGTTTTCTGTAAATTCCGGCGAATAAGGATCCATCGTGGCCGGCCCGTTGACTGCTGAATTCGCAGGTGGGGGAGAGAAGGTGTCATTGAAAGCAGGCGAGGATGGCCCTGGTGCCGCGCCGTAGGATGGGACGGTGGCCGCCGACGGCAAGTAAACCGGGGCCTGACGATTCGCGACGCCGGGCGTCGAAAACTGCGGAGATTGAGTGGACAAGGGCGCCTGGGCAACCTGGGAAGCAGCGTAACTGTTCGGATCATAGGGCCCTTGTTGGCCGGTGTTGGGAGGCGCTACCGGAGATCCAGAATGCATCGGCGATCCAACCGTTGGGGGGATTCCAGGCAATGTTGACGTGGAATAGCCTGTGGTTGGATAGGAAGCCGCATTGGCTGCCAAACTGTCTGCGGCGGGGGCTTGAATCCCAGGTTGGAATTGTGGTGCGAAGCCGCCCCCATCCATTCCAGCGTTCGCTGGATTCAAACCCGGCATCCCCTTTTCTGCACGGCTGGCTGCTACGGAGGGTAATTCCACACTTGCCGTCCGAGCCACGGGCGATGAATCCGCCGGATTCGCCTTTCCGATTCGCCACCAATCCCACCGGGGCCCCGATTGACACCCGGCAACTAGAAATCCGACCATGGCGACCGTCATTAATCGGATCGCTTCCCTTTTGGCGTTTCGCATTGCTTCCTTGCCTTTCGCGAGTAACGCATTTGAATTCCATGCATCGGCTTCACTCCCGCGGCATTTTCCACTGAAGCCAAATCGATCCCGGTCCGTAAAAATCTCCTGGAAATCTTGATGTCTGCTTGAAAGATCGAAGTTCGCGCAATCGACTCCAGAAAAAATCAGACGGGGCGAGGATTATAGGCTGGCCTAAAGTTGGGTCAAGAGCAGCTAGGAAAACCTTCTTTGTCGGGGAAGGCCGTTATCTGGTCCACGACAACAGTTGCCCACGCCCCACCCTCGCCCTCATCCCGGGCTGGCGACCACGCTAGCTCGTATATTTCCCACCCCGGATATTTCCCACGAAAGAGGACTCAAGCTGAAAAACGGGCATTCAATCGGCCTCGGAGCGATATGAATCCCAGCCAAACAGCAATAAAACCGAAAAAAATTCGAATAATGGCATTTCCTTGCAAAACTGGCCCTTCCGTTCGTCTATGAATGGATCACTCCGCCTGAAACCAGATCCGGTGACCAGAAGACTCAATTTATCTCTTTTTTTTGAAAAAGGAATTGCATCTCTGTTTTCGGATGGTATCATGTGAGACATAAGAGAAAAGCTATCAAGATTAGAGGGCCATCAGGCCCGATGAGAGGATTAGTATATTTTTGTCGAGTTCTTGATTGTTTACTGCTCTGTGTATAATGTAGTTGTGTATTTTGTTACCCTTGGATAAGGCACATTCTATCTCAGATTGAGGAGAGCTAGTGATGAGGAATGTAAGTCGTTTCTTTTTGGCATTTGTTGTTTTGTTTGCAATGTCGGTAGCACCAGCTGTCTTGGCAGGTACGATTCCTCCTGTTCCTGGCGGGGTTATATCCATAAGCGGGCCCGGTCTTGGCAACGTAGCCGTTCCCGTGATCTTGACTCCATCGCCCGCCAACGACAATCAGCCGTCTGTTCCACCCGCTGACAACAACATCACCGTCCCGGTCAAGCGATTCGATAACGTCGGATATATCGATATCGAGTTCGCCGTGGTGCCGGACAACGGTGTCACCGAGTATTACGTTTTCGAATCGGTTGATAACAATACCGGTATTGACTGGTCCAGTTATGTCATGGAATTGGGATTTTATGATGCCAACAAGAATTTCGTTCCATCCGTTC
>JAFGFZ010000479.1 GCA_016930815.1 Pirellulales bacterium
CTTTCCCTTGTCTACAATAAATTCCGTATCAGCACACCCAGGAGCCGAAACCATTGTTGGCGCGACGGTTTCGAGCAACGCTATGCAGCCTATCTGGCCGCCCAAAGAAACCTCGATGTGGTTTCCATCAATAACCTGGTGGGGATGCTCCTGGCAGAGGATAAATCGCTGTTGGCGTTCCTGCAGGAACCGGATGTGCGAGCGGACCTCACATCGGACGAACTGGCACTTGTTGACGAACACGTCCTGTGGACCGCCCGGTGGATTGATAGCGAGGTAATCTACCATGGCCGGCCCATTGATTTGATACCCTACGTGCGACGGCACCGTGATCAATTTGTGATCAAACCGGCCAACGAGGGCCGCGGATATGACGTGGTGATCGGCCATTTGACGTCTGATACGGAATGGGCCGCCGCGACCTCACTGGACAAGGACATGCCCAAAGTCGTGCAGGAGTATACTCCAGCAGCCGTGTTTCCTGTGATCTACCTCGCCGGCACCGGAGATTCAAGTCTTTCGATCCGGCCCATGTTCGTCACGATGGGGTTGGCGATCATCCGGGGCAGGTACCACGGTCTCGTTTCGCGGGTCTCGGCGAACGCCGTCACCAACGTTGCCCGCGAGGGTTTTGGGCAGGGCGTATTGGTGGCCGGATAACCGGACTACAAGTGGAGGGTGTATCTCGGGGACGCCTTGATTATGATGGAAGTGTACGGGATGGCCCGAGGCCTTGCGAACCCAGATTTCCTCCCTCTGGGCAATACAATGACAACAACACCGGATGCAACCAATGGATCAGAAACACCATCTGCGGCTCTTTTGCCAAATTTTTGCCACCGTTTGGATTGCCCTTCTATGGGCAGCAAGCGCCGCGCAGGCGAATGATTTGATTTCATCCCAAGAGGCAAATCGACACGGTTTGGTGCGGGCGTGGTTTGCAGTGGCTGAGATCGATGCGAGTCGTGGCCAGCTTGAACGGGTTTCCGTCGATGGCGATTCCGTCTTGGTGCTAACCAGCCGCGGCACGATGCAGGTCCTGGACGCCGCCACCGGGGCCACGCGCTGGAGCCGGCAGATTGGCAATCCGGACTATCCGTCCTTGGGCCCAGCTGCCAATGCCAAGTATGTCGCGCTGGTGAATGGATCGACCCTCTATGTTCTGGAAAGGGAAACTGGCGAATTGCATTGGGAGCGGCAACTTCGCAGCGGTCCCGGCGCGGGACCTGGGCTGACAGATACCATGGTGTATGTGCCAATCATTAATGGTGCCATTGAAGGATTCGCCCTGGAGGATACGAAACAACCACTTTGGATTTACCAGTCGAATGGCCGAGCGCTCGTGCAGCCGGTCACGACATCCAGCAGCGTTTTTTGGTCGACCGATCGGGGCTTTTTTTATGTGGGGCGCGCCGATGATCCGGGAGTTCGATATCGGATCGAAATGGAAGACGAGATCACGGAAAGACCCGCGGTTCTCGAACCCATGGTCTATTCCGTTTCCCGTGATGGATCCATCTACGCCACGGAAGAAATCACGGGGATTCAGCGATGGCGGTATGCGATAGGCGATCCAATCACCGAAGCGCCGGCCGCAGTGCGGGATCGAGTATTCATCTGTTCCAACAGGCCGAAAATGGTGTGTTTTGATGCCGATCATGGGACCGTCCTTTGGGAAGCGGCTCGCGTCAACCGATTCGTGGCCGTGAGTGAGGATCGTGTCTATGCGGCCGATAGTTTTCACCGACTCCACATCCTGGACCTGAAATCCGGCGCCCGACTCGGGGAACTTGACACCCACGGTGCCAGCCTCCCGATTGACAACCAACAGACAGATCGGATTTATCTGGCCACGCCAACAGGTTTGATCCAGTGCTTGCATGAACGTGACCGCACCCAGCCACTCATCCATTCAAAGCTGGCATCGGGCGATCAAGGGGAGGCCAAGAAAACAGGAAAAGAAACCAAGGATCAATCGCCTGAACCAACGGAAGAAGATCTCGATGAAACGAATCCATTCGGCGAGGAAGCAGAAGAAAAAGAAGAGGAGGAGAATCCGTTTGGTTCGTTCTCTCAATAAAACATGCGCGCTTCGAGATGCGCGTATTCATCGTCTCGAGCGATTACTCAGCAGCTTCAGCTTCGCGGGCTTGCTTCTCATCGGCTCCTTGCCGATTTCTCTGAATCGCCTCGTAGACTTCATTGCGGTGAACTGGGATTTCCTTGGGCGCATCGACGCCCAACCGTACTTTATCCCCACGGATCTCAACCACCACAATCGTAATGTCATCGTTGATGACAATACTTTCGTTCTTTTTCCTTGAAAGCACCAACATGGTTCGATTCCTTCGTCTATCCTGCCGTATCGAAGCGGAACCCTCCGCCGCTTGGCGATTTCATGTGGCGAGTGCCTTCCGATCCATCGACAAATCTCGACCACACCAAGTTAAGGCACACAATTTGCCTTCAGTTCACTCTACGTGGTCTTTGGGCATAGTCAAGCAAACGATGGCTGTGATTCTGCCGGTTCTTGATGGTTTTTCATGGTCTAGGCGTGCAATTCGGAATATTCGGCCCTTTTATCAAGCATTTGAAATTTCATCACAAGGTTTGCCGGAACATGAGAAGCAGACGTTATTCATTACCACATAAGAGTTTATGGCATTCCCGCCGGATCAATGCCCCAATCCATGGGGATTCGGGCGACCTTAGCCAGCAAGAAGGATTAGGAAATTGAGAGGTGGGGAAAATTTACTCAATGGCAATGGTCAAAAAGACCCATTGACAGGAACTCCTTGTGAGCGAACTGGTCCATGCGACGGTTGCGATTGGGTGCCAGACCTGGTCCCGTGCTTTCATGGACCGGGCAGAGGATGGCAAATCCGGTTCCGAACACTCCAGGAGCCCTTTGTGGCTTCCAATGCCCACCCTATAATTGCGTCGTCCATTGAAACGCAGACTGTCCGAGTCGTCTTATCCCGGAAAAATCACGATTCAAAGAGTCGTCCTGCCGTTTCTAGAAACTTCCCCTTGTTTGGTTCTCCATCCATCGTATGCTCTTCGACAGCCACACGCATCTGGACGACGAGTCCTTTGCTGGCGACCGCACGGCGGTGATTGCCCGTGCCGCGGCAGCGGGTGTCCATGATTTGATCACCGTCGGCACGACCGCCGCTTCAAGTGCCCGTTGTCTTGCCCTGGCCGCGGAGTATTCCGCCCTTTCGGTTGCCAATTCCAGGATCCGCGTGCATGCGGCCGTTGGGATACAGCCAAACTACGTGGGGGATGCGGAATTCGGTGATTGGGATCGGATCTTAAAACTGGCCGGGCAACCGGGCGTGGTAGCGATTGGCGAAACGGGTCTCGATCGGCACTGGGATTATTCGCCATTCGATCTCCAAGAAGACTTTTTTGACCGCCACATCCGGCTCGCGCAGCAATTGGGGCTTCCGTGCATCATTCACATGCGTTCGTGCGAGGAAGATGTCCTTTCCATGCTCCGTGAAGCTCGGCGGCGCGGTCCGATCGTGGGCGTCATGCATTCGTTTACTGGTAGTTGGGCGGCAGCGGATGAATGTATCGAAATGGGACTTGCGATCAGTTTTGCTGGCATGATCACGTACAAGAAATCGGATGCGTTGCGGGCATGCCTTGCGCGTGTGCCCGAAACATCGATTTTAGTCGAAACGGACAGCCCCTATCTAACCCCGGAGCCTGTACGCAAGATTCGTCGCAACGAGCCTGCGCATCTTGGGCACACCGTGATGCGGTTAGCTGAAGTGCGCGGCGTCGACTGGCAGACACTGGCCCAAAGAACAACGCACAATGCGCAGCAGCTTTTTTTAAAATAGGGGTGATAGCACTACTTTCGAGAATGTAACCGCTCAATCCCCGCACGTGCTTTGCCGACCACATCTTGAGCCCATGGCATGTGGGAATAGAGATCCACGATGGCCTGGTAGATTGATTGGGCGGCATGGGGATCGGTGGCGGCCAAGGAATCAGCGCAAGCGAGGCGCTCTTTCAAATTGGGGAGATGGATATCCGCGAGGGTCTTTTGCTGGCGGGTGTATTGAGCCAGCCGCCGCTTGATCAGGTGCAGGCAACGTTCCATTCGCGCATCGGCCTCATCGAGCCGGTCGGCCCTTTTTTCAGGATACATTGCCAGGATTGCTTCCAGCTTTTGAATCGCCTGGTTCGGTTGGGTTTCGGCAAGCTGGATTGCTTGGACGTACATGTATTCAACAGGCAACAAAACGCGATTGGCCGATATTTGGTTCGCGATGCGATCGAGCTGATCTTCCAGTTTCGCGTATTCTATTTCCTTACGATAATTGGCCACTTCGTCCGTTCGGGGATCGTCGGGAAATCGGGTGAGAAATTCTTCAATGGCTTCTTGAACTGTATAGAGCTGTTTTACCTTGTGGCTAAAAGCGGCTTCGGCAATTTGAGCATAGAGATCATCGGCCATGGGGGGGCGTGTGAGGTATTGAATTGCCCAGATAATCGAAGCGAGTACCGCCATCAAGGCGAAGATGCGACCAAGATGAACGACAAGGGAAGTCTTTTCCTCCTGGCGTTTGAGCAGTGCTTCTTCCTCAACGGTTGTGAAGCGGTTTTGGGGTGCCAGGCGTTTTGTCTTTGAGCGTTCGGCTTCATCCGGGAGAAGCTCGATGTCGATCGATTTCCCCATCTTCCATTCGCTGCCAGAGATCGCCCGGTGCGTGACCACGCCAGCCGGTGGATTGGATTCATGATCCGCAGCTGTCTTGGCCGCCCCGGAGCTGTCAGTCATTTGGATCCGGTAGGAGGAAGGACCGGGATCTGCCACGGCAACCGGATCTGCGAGGGGTTCGATGCGGGTCGTCTCGAGTGCCAGCGATTGGCTGAAATTAGGGTCGTCCGGAATTTCTTCGGGGGGACTTCCTTCATGGTCCAAGAGGAGGGCGAAATCGTCCTTTGCAGGCCGGGAAAGTGCTTTTTGCATCGCCTCCAGATGCCGCCCTAGGACCAGGACATTCCGAAAACGGTCGTTGGGATCCTTTGCTAAGAGTTGGGAAATCACCTGTTCCAGCTGTTCTGGAGTGTCTGGCGCGAATCGCCGTACTGGTTCCGGCTCGGCGAATCGCTGCATCTGGAGCATTTCGGGCAGGTTCTTCGCGCGAAATGGCGGCCGTCCCGCCAAGAGGGCATACATGACGCCACCGAGACTGTATTGGTCGCACTTCTCAGTGACAGCACGACCCTCTGCTTGCTCTGGAGACATATAGTCCGCCGTGCCAAGAACACCCCCCGCGCTGGTCAACTGGGTTCCTCCAAAGAGACGGGCGATGCCGAAATCGGCGATTTTGATTTTTCCTTCGGTGTTCAGGAGCAAGTTCGCCGGCTTAATGTCTCGGTGGACAATGCCATGATCGTGGGCATGTTTCAACGCGCGGCAGACCTGGACTCCCACCTCGGTCACTTCGCGCCAATTGAACCGGCGCCCCGCTGAAATTTCCTCCTCGAGGCTTGTGCCTTCTACGAGCTCCATGGCGTAAAAGAGAATGCCGTTTTGTTCGCCATACCCGACAAGCCGGACAATCCCCTCATGTCGCAGTTTCTTCAGGGATTCGATCTCGGCCTCGAACCGTTCGCGGAATCCTTCGGCCATTGCCAGCTGTGGAGTGAGCGCCTTAACCGCGACCAATTCGCCCGTTTCGATATGTTCCGCTCGATATACGGCACCCATACCGCCCTTTCCCAGTTCCTCCCCGACTCGGTATGGGCCCAAGCGTTCGAATTGCATCCTGATAGCTCGCTTCTGTTTTCAGCCATCGCAAACTTGCCGTGTATCCCACCTTATCTATCCTATCAGCCGCCGATAAAAACGTAAACGTGATGGAATAACTGGCGTTGAAAAACACGGCTGTTTCAGCTAGAAGTTCGTTTCTTATCTCCATTCTCATCTCAGCCAGACGCAGTCCCATTTCCCAAAGGCGATTCGGATTGGACGATGGCTTTTTTCAAAGGTGCCTATCCAACAACCGGCTTCGAATTCCGAATCCTCCGATGAGATCGGTTTGGAGATATATTCATTTCCGGTGGAGCACGAAGGAGATCATCATGTTTGTGCGGGGCATGATATGCTGGCAGATCTTGATCCTATCGATCGTGGTCTTTCCGATCGCACCATGTTCTGCCGTCGCCAGTTCCTCGTATACGGCACAGGTTATCACCGATGGCGCCGCCGTCCGAAGCGGACCGGGAGAAGCCTATTATTCGACCGGGCAGCTGGATCGCGGGGCGCAGGTGGAAGTGTACCACCGAAGAGATGACGGCTGGTGCGCGATACGTCCTCCCGAAGGTAGTTTCAGCTGGGTGGCTGCCCAGCATGTTCGGTTGAGTGACGACCCCGGATTGGGCGAGATTATTCACCAGAGGACTCCATCCCGAATTGGCAGCCAATTGGACCAACAACGCCATGCCGTGCAGGTCCGCCTCAATCAAGGGGAACTGGTCGAAATCCTCCACGAGGAGCAAGTGGACGGGCACAGCTGGTATCAAATCGCACCACCACGCGGTGAATTCCGATGGATTGACGAACAGGATTTGAACTTGGCCACCGAGCCAATACCAGCCCAACCGGCACCAGATGCGAACGAGGATTCCCCCAGCCAGGGAACCGCACGACCATGGGAATCAGAAGGATCCCCTGAGCCTGACCTGAAGATCCTCACCTCGCCGGGACACGTATCTTCACCCCAAATAGACGATGAATCAAAAAGCCAGAAGTCGCCTTCGTGGAAACCTTCCGAACATCGCGAAATGCTTGAAGTTAAATCACTCAATGCTCCCCGATTACATCCGGCGGACATCCCGCAGACACGCATGCCGCCGGAGGGCATTCCATTGAAAGGGAATACCATCGATCCAAGGTCGGAACAGCCATCGGGAGCCAGGGAATATCCATGGATCCATGCATCTTCTCAGTGGATCACGTCCGCAAATGGCAGCGATCTTTTGGAAGATTCCAAACTCCAATCCGATCGCTGGAAGCCGGCTGGAACGCCCGAATGGCGCGAGCCTGGACGCAATGCATCCATGCCAGGGCGAACGGACGAGACCGTCCGAATCACACCTTCAAAACGGTCCGCAGCTTCGGCACCTGCGACTGGAACCGGCTCACAGGGAAGATCGAATCTCTTTGCGGATTCTCTCGAAGCGATTGATTACGAGCTGTCCCGAACGGTCGCGGATCATCCACGAACATGGCGATTTGACCGGCTCAGGCATCGTGCAACCGTCTTGCTTAACACGGCACCAACGCCCGCGGACGCCGCCGATGCCGAGAATCTCCTGGCCAAGATTGCCCGCTTCGAAGAAATCCAACATCGCCGCAGTGCGTTGGCGAATCGCGCCCGGAACATCGACCAGCCTGGAACGAACCAGGCCCTGGCAAAACCAGAAATCCGATCCAACCAATCGCGGGCTCTCACACCATCCGATCAGGCAACCAGGGCTCCTTATGCGTACGATTCGGATGATCTTCTATGGATCCCTGAAAGCAGTTCGGAACCATCTGGCGCGGAACGGTACGATGTGGTTGGCGTATTGAAGCGGGTCGGTTCACGCCGGCGCGACGCACCACGGTTTGCTCTCGTTGATCCGACGGGTGACATTGTTTCCTTCATCACACCCAGCCCAGGTGTGAACCTGCAGCCATTCGTCGGCCAGCGTGTTGGCGTCTATGGAACGCGGGGTTACATGCCCGAATACCGCCGTGCGCACGTTGTGGCTGCACGCGTCACACCATTGGATACCCGTCAGTAATGGCACGCAGGTTGATTCCAAGACACGCGCCGTGGCTCTGCCGTGCCGCGTTGATTCTGTCCGCGTGCGGGCTCCTGATCGGTCTATGGTGGATCGCGCGCCCCGAATTGCGGTGGAGCCTCGATCGGTACGCCACCCATCTGCTCGAACGAACCGAGTCTGCATCTGTACCCGATTCGGAAGCAATCCAGGCAGTGCGGAAACTTGAGCTACTTGGCAATCCGGGGCTCAAAGCCCTTGCAAAAGCCATCCGGAGCCCAAGGTTACCCGTGGCACGTGCCGCTTCCGAGGTGCTGGTCCACCGGATTGAAGGATGGCAATCCGAATTGGCTGCCGCGGATGACTCCATTCGGCAGCGGACATTCCGGGAAATCAATCTCTTCGCCATGGAATTGGCTCAAGGCGTTCAAGGGGATGCCGAATATGGGCCAGAAGCGCTTGGGATCGCGGCGCGGCTTGCGTGGAAGCTCTTGATCCTCGCCGCCAAAATGCCGGCCGTGAATCAAGGGGACCTCATCGCGCATTGCGAATCGATCCTTGAAAAAACGGGCATCCCCCATCACCACGTATCCCAGGATCCACGCGGGGCATCTGTCGTTCTCCAACCGGACCCTCTTTCCAGGGAGTTGGCGATGTCAGGCAAGCCGGACATGGATCGGCTGGCTCCCCTCTCAGGCGGTGGGCTGCCGCTGGTCGAACGATCCATCAAGGTGCCACGCATCGAGCCGCCAGTGCCTTCCGAACCATCCCGCCTCGATGGCCAAGTGGTGGATTGCCCGGCAATCCCATCCAAGCAAACGGGCCAGAATTCCGATTCCTTCCAGGGCACTTGGCGGCCATGGAATCAAGCCCATGCGATGGCCGCGTCCAATCCAGGATTGCCGGATCCCGATCATCCATCGCACACGACGGCCGTCGATCCAGCGGAAATATCCTTGGATCCGTTATCCCTTCGCGATCTCATGCATCGCTTGCACGATCCGAATGCAACCACTGCATTGGCCGCTGCCAGGGAACTTCGGATTCGCGGTTTTTCGGAACTCGAATTGGGGTTGGCTCGAAAAATCGCGTCTCCCGATATCAACCTCCGCCGCCAGCTCATCGAGGAAATTCCACATATCCCTGATATCGATGGGCGGCGATGGCTTTTCTGGCTGGCCGAAGACGACCATGTCGACATCCGACTCGCCGCCATGACCCTTCTGGCCACGATCACCGATCCCGCCACCCAACGCAGGCTCCTGGAACTTGCCTCCCAGGACCAGGATCCCCGGGTGATCACACTCGCGGAACGTCTCGCAACGCTGAATCGCTGAAGGCCCATGAAATAGACGGCCCCTGTCCGGTGGAAAATGGCCTATCTTGCCCGCGGGGCTGGGCATGGTCATGATAGGTGGACCGAATCCACGATCAGGAGAACCCCATGTCTACAAGCCGACGCGATTTCTTATCGACCACAGCCACACTCCCACTCGCCATGGCGTGGAGTCACCACGCATTCGGAGTCGCGGATCAAACCCGACGATGGAAGGCTTGCATTATCGGCGATAGCAAGGAGGGCGGGTATGGGCATGATTTCCATCGGGTCTGGAAAAACCGGGCTGATGTGGATGTCGTGGGTCTAGCCGATCCGGACGCTGAGGGCCGGGCCCAGGCCGCCCAGGATGCCGGCGCGGCGCGGACTTATGCCGATTACCGCGTCATGCTCAAACAAGAAAAGCCGGACCTGGTCTCGATTGGACCACGCTGGACCGTACGACATAAGGAATACCTTCTCGCCTGCACCGAAATCGGGGCCCATGGCTATCTCGAAAAACCGATCGCCGTCGATCTCGTCGAAGCGGATGCCATGGTGGCCGCGGTGGAAGCGAAAAACTTGAAGTGGGCGATCGGGCATCAGAAGCGGATGTGCCCCGGTCCACTCCTCTTGAAAAAACTTCTCTTCAAAAAGGGCCTGATTGGCGACATCCTGGAGTTGCGTGGCCGGGGAAAAGAAGACAACCGGGCCGGTGGTGAGGATTTGATCGTCCTCGGCACCCACATCTTTGACCTGATGCTTTTTCTCATGGGCCGGCCCCAATGGTGCGTGGCCACGATTTCCGTGGATGGCCGACTGGCAGGCAAGGAAGATATCCGCCAGCCATCGGAACCGCTCGGCCCAATCCTCGGAAACCAGATTCAGGCGACCTTCGGATTCGAAAATGCCATCCCCGGCTATTTCACTTCCCGCAAAAATAAGGAAGGATACCCCGGTCGCTGGGGTTTGGATATCTACGGCACTAGGGGCATTGTGACGATTCGAATTGGCCGATATCCCGAAATCGCGTGGACCCGAACTCGCACCTGGGCGCCCAAGGACCATGCGATGCCCTGGGAAGCCCTGCCCGGTTCCGTGCCACTGGCAGGCGATCAACCGAACGACCTGATGAACGCCTTTGTCATCGACGACTTGCTGCTCGCCATCCAGCAAGATCGCGAACCGGGCGTGAACCTCGCGAGTGGCCGTGATTGTTATGAAATGATCCAAGCCGTCTACGCGGCCCATATTCGAGGTGGGCGGATTGATCTGCCACTGGTCGAACGCCGGCATCCACTGGCCATCTGGAAATGATGGAACTCGGCATCGGTCTGGCCAATTGCAGGGGTCATTCTGCCAAAACCAGTCTGCCCCGATCCGTTGGCACGCGATAGAATGGTGGCAATCATGACTCCAGTTGCCGAGGCGCTCGCCACGGACCGGCTGCACGAGCTTGCCAGTGCGTTATGCCGGCAGACCGACTTCGCCGAAGTGGTTGCAGCCCTTCAAGAAGGGCAGGCCGCAACGCTTGGCGGTGTCTGGGGATCCTCGTGCGCCCTGATCATTGCCGCCCTCCTGGAATCCGGGCCGCCATCCGTTGTTGTCGTCCTACCCCATGCATCGCAGGTCGATGATTTTGTGGACGACCTGGCTCTCTTTGGAAACTGGCACCAAGCGACATTCCCGGCCACCGAATGCGGTCCAAACGATCGGAACCTCTTCGACGAGCTAGCCGGACAGCGGATTCGGGTATTGAAAAGGCTCTCCGCCCCTGGTGCGAAAGGGGCGGTCACCGGCCAGTTTCGAATCGATTCGGACGGTTCCATGCCATGGCAACCTCCGCTGCAGCTGGTTGCAACGAGTATCCAGGCCCTCCTCCAATGTGTGCCGTCTCGAATCCATTTGGAGGCATCGACACGGCGTTTAGTGGTTGGGGAATGGCTCGATGTGGACGAACTGACCGCCTGGTTCATCGGAGCCGGTTTCCGCCATACGGCCGCGGTGGAACTGCCTGGCGAATTTGCCCACCGTGGCGGCATCTTGGACCTCTTCCTGGCAGATGCCGAGGATCCTGTTCGAATCGAGTTATTTGGGGACGAAATCGAATCGATCCGCCGCTTCTCGGTGGATACCCAACGAAGCATCGGACGAATCGATGCGGTCGATGTGACGGCGCTTTCCCAGCAATGCCAGGACAACGACCATCTGGCATCCTATCTTCCGGCCGGCAGCTGGATCCTGTTGGTGGAGCCAGAAGAGATCAACCAGGAAGCACGGTATTTTCTGGAACGGGCCGATCGCCCCCAGGACGTCCATCCCCTCCAATCCGTACTCGCATCCCTCTACGCGTTTCCCTCCATCACGGCCTCGGGCGTGCCGAGTGGTTCGACTGAAAAGACCTGCCACCTGGCGATTGAATCGGTGGAACGGTTCAGTGGCGATATTCACCGCGTCGCCGAAGAACTCGATACGGCCAGTGGCCAGGACGATATCTATCTCGTTTGTGAAACGGAGGCGGAATCGGAACGGCTTCGAGAACTTTTTGGGAAAACTCGAACCGCCAAGACCGGGCGGCTCCACTTTGTTCCCGGCCGGCTCAAGAATGGTTTTCGCCTGATTACCGAACGGGTTGTGGTGGTCAGTGGTGCGGAATTGTTCCAGCGCCAAGATCTGGCCCGCCGAGCACGCCGCCGCCTCGGCCGGACGATTGACAGCTTTTTGGATTTGCGTGCCGGCGATCTGGTGGTCCACCTATCGCATGGAATTGGCCGCTATCGGGGATTGGTCCTACTCAATAAGGACGACTGCGTTGAGGAACACCTGGAGATCGAGTTCCATGGGGGAACCACGGTCTACGTTCCGTCGAGTAAGATCGAACTGGTCCAGAAATATGTTGGGGGTACCAAGAACCGGCCGAAATTGGCACGGATCGGTGGCCGCATGTGGATCCGCCAGAAACGGGCCGCCGAAGCCGCGGTCACCGACCTGGCGTCTGAATTGATCGACCTTCAGGCAACTCGATCGGCCCGGCCCGGAATCACCTTCCCACCCGACACCGAATGGCAACATGAGTTCGATGCTTCATTCACCTATCAAGAAACACCCGATCAACTCGTGGCGATGGATGCCATCAAGGAAGATATGCTCCAGCAGCGGCCAATGGACCGGTTACTCTGCGGTGATGTCGGATTCGGTAAGACGGAACTGGCCCTGCGGGCGGCATTCAAGGCAGTGGATGCCGGATATCAGGTGGGCCTGCTGGTCCCAACAACCATCTTGGCGGAGCAACATTATCGGACGTTTCGGCAACGGATGGCCGAATTCCCATTCGAAATCGCCGTCCTCTCTCGTTTCGCTACCAAAAAACAACAACGGGAAATCATCGAACGGCTGGCTGCCGGCTCCCTTGATATCGTCATCGGAACGCACCGGCTCGCCCAAAAAGATGTCACCTTTGCCAACCTTGGGTTGATCATCATTGATGAAGAACAACGATTTGGGGTGGCCATCAAGGAACGTCTGAAAGCCTTTCGCGCGACGGTCGATGTGTTGACAATGACCGCCACGCCCATTCCGCGGACACTCCATTTCTCGCTCCTGGGTATCCGTGATATCTCGAATCTTGAAACACCGCCCGAGGACCGGCTTGCCATCGAAACCCGGGTCGCCCGGTTCAACGAAGAACTGATCCGGCGCGCCGTCTTGCGGGAGCTGAACCGTGGAGGCCAGATTTTCTTCGTCCATAATCGCGTCCAGGACATCCATGCCGTCGCCGAGAAGCTGGAAGAGATTGTTCCGGAAGCGACGATCGCCATCGGCCATGGCCAGATGCCCGAACACGAGCTCGAAAACGTGATGCTCCAGTTTCTTGAACGCCGCTGCGATATTCTGCTGGCGACAACGATTGTGGAGAGCGGCCTGGACATTCCGAACGCGAATACGATCTTTATCAACGATGCGGACCGGTACGGCCTGGCCGATCTGCATCAGCTCCGCGGCCGAGTTGGCCGGTATAAGCATCGGGCCTATTGCTATCTGTTGATTGCGGAGAATAAAAGCCTCACACCGCAATCCGCCAGGCGGCTTCGCGCCATTGAAGAGTTCAGTCAAATGGGTGCCGGTTTCGCAATTAGCATGCGGGACCTGGAACTGCGTGGCGCCGGGAATATCCTGGGAACCCAGCAGAGCGGCCATATCGCGACCGTCGGCTACGAACTCTACTGCAACCTCTTGGAAAACGCCGTGCGGCGGATGAAGCAGTTACCGCTTCGGGAATCGGTGGATGTCCATATCGACCTGCCGGGAGAGGCGTTTTTGCCAACGGCCTATGTTCCCGATATGCGACTGAAAATCGACCTCTATCGCCGACTGGCCCGCCTCAACCGGCTCGAATCGCTCAAGGAATTCGCCGCCGAACTGGCCGATCGATTCGGCCCCCCACCCCCGCTGGTCGAACGGCTCCTTGAGCGGGCCGAATTGCGGATTTTGGCCCATCGGCACGGGATCGGATCCATCCATATCGAAAATCCGTATGTGGTCCTCGGCTACACGTCCCGCCAGCAGATTGCCGCAGTTGCGGCCGCGAATGGTGAAAAGCTTCGCATTGTCGACTCAAAAAGTGCGTATCTTCCCGTAGGAAAAGAGATTATTGAACAGGGTCACGTGCCGCAAATCCTGAAATCCCTGTTGCAGCAGGTCTGAAGAGCCCCTAGAATCCGGCCGCTTGTCCCTTGAGCTGCGATCTTTTCCCCAATTTTTCCCCCATCCACGGGAATGATGGACACCCCCTCCCCGATCCAATCATTGAAAAGACTGGGAATGCATGCCTGGATCGGCCTGCTCTCCCTGGCAATCCTCTGCGCCCTCCCCATGCCCGAAAGTGACGCCAATGATCGGGCGGACGCATCCAACCTGGGTACCCCGCCTGCCCCACCCACGATCAAACCGATCGAAGGAGGCCAAATCATTGCTCGCGTGGGAGGTGAAGTGATTTTGGCGAGTGAATTGCTTGGCAACATCAACCGGTTCCTCGCCCAGAATGCCGACCAGATTCCACCGAGTCAACTTGATTCGGTCCGGCGCGATTTGATGCAACGTCTGCTTACCAACCGCCCAACCAAGGATGCCTTCAACCTGATTGAAGTGAAACTCCTCTATGGCGAAGTCTGTAAGGTGGCGCCGCCCGAAAACTTGGAAAAGATCCGCGATCGGATTGCCGAATCGTTCGATGCCAATATCCTTCCCAACTTGATGGAGGCCTACGGCGCCACCCATCGCGAGGAACTCGAAGCGGAAATGAAAAAATACGGTTCGTCCATTGATGAACAACGGCGATCGTTTATTGAACGCCAACTTGCTCTATCGTGGATCGGGGAACGGATTGATCGCGATCCGGAAATCACGCATGTCCGGATGCTCGCCTACTATCAGGAACACCTCGCGGACTACGAACATCCCGCCCAGGTAAAATGGCAGGAATTGATGGTTCGATTCGATCATTTCGATGGGGACCGGGATGCCGCCTACCGTGCTATCGCCGAAATGGGGAACGCAGCATGGCACCATGCCCATGGCCAGGCCGGTATGTCCTGGGAAGAACTTGCCAAAACCAAGTCGCATGGTTTCACCGCCTTGGAAGGCGGTATCCATGATTGGACTACCCGAGGCAGCCTGGTCGCCGAACAGATCGATGCCGCACTCTTCAGCCTCCCGATCGGAACAATGAGCGAAATATTGGAGGGCCCCGACGGTTGGCATATTGTCCGGGTCCTTGATCGCAAGGAGGCCGGCCGGACATCATTCGCGGACGCTCAGATGGAAATCCGAAAAAAACTCCGCGAAGAAATCGTCTCTCGAAATATCGAGGAATACCTCGGCAAATTACGCCGACAGACCAAAGTCTGGACAATCTTTTCCGGCGAAATGACGGCCGAGGAACTGATCGCTATCGCGGACCAAGCCACGCTCCGGTGAGAAATCGGTCGGATTCCAGCAAAGACTTCTATTCTATCTCAGCAAGAATTTGCCACGCGCGGTCCAGATCTTGGTGCCGTACGATCACATGGACACTACCCGGCGCCTCCGCGCGAAAGCCGGCCGTGTAGCTCCCTGTCGTCGTTGCCTGGACTCCCTGTCCACTCAACACCGTGACAATGGCCGCCGCCTCAATCTCATTTGGGACGCTGATCAAAATTTCCGGATTGTTCGGATCAGTTGCCATGGAATGAAAAACCTCGAAAAGGAATGATTGGCCCGGTCATAATCGCCCAAATTGAACGGAAGTGACCGAAGACTGCCAGTTATTATTACCTGCCAAGTGCGAAATCCAACTCCACCTCGAATTCAGCGGCGCTTGGAACCCATGCGACCCTGCCCGGATTTCTTAGTTTCCAAAAGCGAGGGAAATGGCGTGCGTTCTCGAATGACTTCGCCTACGGTCGTCCGGGCAAGCTCCTCTTCCAAGACTGCATACGCCCTATCCAGGTGCCGATGCAACGGGCACAGATCCTTATGGGATTTCAATCCGAGCGGGCACGAACAAATGCGTCCAATCGGTCCGATCGCGTCAACCACATCGAGCAAGGAAATCTTGTCCGGATCCCGTTCGAGCGTGAAGCCTCCTCCCGGTCCCGGTTGAGATCGTAACATTCCTTCCCGAACTAGCGTCTGAAGTACTTTGTAAAGATAACGAGGCGGGACCCGCGTCCCTTTGGCAATCTGGTGACTGGTTTGCGCGCACCCAGGCTCCCGTGCCATCCAGATGACAGTACGCAGTGCATACTCGGCTGTTCGTTGTAGCATGACCCAGTTCCCTGGAGGAATTATACATAACAACACGTAGATTACCAGAACCATGTTGTATTCTATATATCTATGTGTATAATTAAACCGAAGAAAATCGCCTTGGTTGGAGCGGGCGCAGTCGGCTAGTGCCCTGTCAGACCAAAATTTTTACGGTTGGGTCGTTGGAAGCCCGTGGCACCCCAAGGCTCCGAATTGACTGAGCACTAGCCCGCATAGTTCATGAGCATTCCGCTATGGAAGACTGAGCACGTGATGTCAAGCCACCTCCACCACCATGGAAGCCATCCCCAGGGCACCGGTACCACCGTCGATCCGGTCTGCGGAATGACGGTCGATCCGGACCGTTCCGCCGGTTCGCACACCCATCACGGCGCGACATATCACTTCTGCAGCCCCCACTGCCTGGCAAAGTTCAAGGCTCAGCCTGAAAATTTTCTGGAGGAATCGCCTCAGCCCAAGCCCGAAACCAATGGGGCAACACAAGGGAATCCATTCACATGCCCGATGCATCTTGAGATTGTCCGAGATGGACCCGGAACTTGCCCTCAGTGCGGTATGGCGTTGGAGCCGATGCAACCATCGGCCGAAGAGAGACCGGATCCTGAGCAAATCTCAATGCAGCGCCGGTTCAGGCTCGGCATTGTGTTGACAGTACCCATCTTTCTGATCGCCATGGCAGGGCTTATTCCTTCAGACTCCGTCATGGCATTGCTGCATGATCCATCTGGGATTCTCAATTGGGTACAGCTCTTGCTAGCCACGCCGGTCGTGTTGTGGTGCGGCTGGCCTTTCTTTGAGCGGGCCTGGCATTCCATGGTCAATCGCAGTCCAAACATGTTCACACTCATCGCGATCGGGGTCGGAGCAGCATTCCTCTATAGCCTCGCGGCGACGGTAGCGCCGAATATCTTTCCCGATGGATTCCGAAATGCTTCCGGCGCGATCGAACCGTATTTTGACAGCGCTGCGGTCATCGTGGTTCTTGTCTTGCTCGGCCAGCTGCTCGAAATGCAGGCGCGATCTCGAACCCGAACTGCGATCCGAGCACTCTTGGGATTGGCACCGAAAACGGCACGCATCGTTTATTCAGATGGATCGGAGCAGGATATCCCGCTGGGCCATGTGCATGTTGGTGACCAGCTTCGAATCCGACCGGGCGAGAAAGTACCGGCCGATGGTGTTGTTCTGGAAGGGAAGAGCCATGTGGACGAGTCCATGGTCACGGGGGAGCCGATCCCTGTTGAAAAGGACGCTGGTAGCAAGGTCGTCGGTGGAACGGTGAATGGAATGGGCGGGTTCTTGATGCAGGCTGAGCGCGTCGGTGAGGATACGTTACTGTCTCAGATCGTGCGGATGGTGGGTGAGGCCCAGCGAAGCCGCGCCCCGATTGAAAAACTGGTCAACAAGGTCGCGATTGGTTTCGTGCCGGCAGTCCTTGCCGTCGCCTTGCTGGCATTTGCCGGCTGGGCGATTTGGGGTTCGGAGCCTCGGTTGGCCCATGGTCTGGTCAGCGCGGTCGCGGTGATGATCATTGCATGCCCTTGCGCTTTGGGGCTCGCAACACCCATGGCTATCATGGTGGGAACAGGTCGAGCCGCCAGCGCGGGAGTTCTCTTCCGCGACGCCGAAGCACTCGAAACCCTGCATCACGCCGACACGCTGGTCGTCGATAAGACAGGGACTCTTACCGAGGGCAAGCCAAAACTCGTCACCATAGAACCCGTGGCGGATCACGACCCAAGGCACCTGATGACGATCGCCGCCGGACTCGAATTAAGGAGCGAGCACCCCTTGGCGGCAGCCATTGTGCAAGGAGTCCAAGATCGAGGTGTCGCTCCCGCGAAGGTCCAGGATTTTCAATCGATCACCGGCATGGGGGTTCGAGGCCTGGCCAACTCAGATCGGATCGCCATTGGAAATGCCGCGATGATGCAGGCGGAAAATATCTCCATCGATTCCATCGAAGAACGCCTCCAACAACTGCGATCCGAGGGCCAGACGGTCATGATCGTGGCAGTCGCCGGTAAAATCGCCGGATTGATCGGTATCGCCGACCCGATCAAGTCGACGACGCCCGAAGCGCTCCAGATGCTCCGTGCCGAAGGCTTTCGAGTTATCATGCTCACGGGCGACAGTCAAACCACCGCTCTGGCCGTTGCCCGAAAGCTAGGAATGGATGAAGTCATCGCCGAGGTACTGCCGGAACAGAAGGGAGAGGTCGTGGCACAATTGCAACGGGAAGGACGGCATGTTGCGATGGCCGGCGATGGAATCAACGATGCCCCGGCATTGGCAAAAGCCGACGTGGGCATTGCCATGGGAACCGGAACGGACATCGCAATGGAAAGCGCTGCGATCACGCTTGTTCAAGGCGACTTGCGTGGCATTGTGCGAGCAAAACGGGCCAGCCGGGCGACCTCCGCCGGCATCCGCCAAAATTTGTTTCTAGCATTTGTCTACAATGCCCTCAGTATCCCACTAGCCGCGTTCGGACTGATAACACCCATGCTCGCTAGCGCTGCCATGAGCCTCAGTTCCGTGAGCGTGATCGCCAATTCCCTGCGATTGCATCGAGTCAAGTTATAAAAATGGTAACCGTTCACGGGGACTGTCCCGATTTTCGCGGCGACCAGGCGCCAACGGCATGAAAACGATCGATTCGCCGTGAAAATGGGACTGTCCCCTTGGTCGTCGAAAAATGAAAGCTGCCTCCTGGATAGGAATACGGGCGGAACTTTGGACGGAAGATGAGGATCGAATGCAAGAAGGAAACTCCATCGCCTGGAATAACAGTGTTGTTTGGACGGGACTGAGTGGAGGTTTTCTCTTCATCGCCTTGTTTCTCTGGATTGCCATATCGTTACGGCTTGCAACAGGCATTCGTGTTGAAGTCATCGAGTGGCTATTCCTTGGAGCCTCCATTCTTTGTGGCTTGCGACTGGTCTTCCCCAAAGCGGTTCGGGCAGCCAGACGGTTTCAGCCCGACATGAATCTGCTCATGACGATCGCCATCCTTGGGGCAATTATCATCGGGGAATATTTCGAGGCCGCCTCGGTAGCCTTTCTTTTCGCATTGGCTGAGGCGCTTGAATCGTGGAGTGTCCGCCGTGCCCATCGAGCGATCAAGGGGCTGCTCGACCTCTCGCCACCCACGGCACGCGTGTCCCAAGCGGGCGGGGTTGAGGAAATGCGCCCCATTGGGGAAGTTCCCATTCAGTCTCGCATCATCGTGAAGCCCGGCGAGCGTATTCCACTCGACGGGAAAGTGGTCGCCGGAACCAGCCATGTCAATCAGGCTCCAATTACCGGCGAGAGTATTCCGGTCGGGAAACAGACCGGTGACGTGGTCTTCGCTGGCACGGTCAATGGGAACGGAGCCCTGGAAGTCGAGACGACCAAAGCGGCGGATGATACGACCGTTGCCCATATCATCCGCTTGATTGAAGAAGCCCAAAGAGGGCGTTCCCCCAGTGAGCGGTGGGTGGAGCGGTTTGCCCGCCTCTACACGCCGACGGTCATGGCTGTTGCATTGCTGGTTTTCATCGTGCCGCCATCGGTTTTCGGACAGGCATGGACCGACTGGTTCTACCGGAGTCTCGTCCTACTGGTCATTGCCTGCCCCTGCGCTTTGGTGATCTCGACTCCCGTCAGTATCGTGGCCGCTTTGGCGACGGCGGCACGGCATGGGGTTTTAATCAAGGGAGGCGCCTTCGTCGAAGCCCCCGCGAAACTCCAAGCCATCGCCTTGGATAAAACGGGGACTCTGACCGAAGGTCTTCCTAGCGTTCGAGCCATTATTCCGCTGAACGGACACACGGAATCCGAGCTTCTCGAACGAGTTGCCGCCCTGGAAGCCCGCAGCGATCACCCACTCGCCGCGGCGATTCTCGAACATGCCCACTCTGCCGGCATGAACGTCCAACCTGCGGAGAACTACCAGGAAATTCCCGGTAAAGGAGCTACCGGGGATTGGAAAGGCCAAACATACCGGCTCGGCTCCGTTCGGCTCTTGCAGGAACGAGGACAACAGACTCCCGAAGTCGAACAGCGGATCACCGGCCTCGCGAACCAGGGACAGACAGTGGTCGTCATCGGAAATCAACGGCATGTCTGCGGCCTGTTGGCACTTGCCGACACGGTACGGCCTTCCGCCAAGACCGCCCTGGCGGATCTAAAATCCGCGGGCATCCGACATGTCATCATGCTCACAGGAGACACGTCAACAACGGCGGAATCCATTGGCCGCGCATTGGGCGTGGATGAAATTCGCTCTGAACTTCTGCCCACCGAGAAGGTTCAAGTCGTGGAAACCCTTGTCCGAAAGTACGGGAGTGTGGCCATGGTCGGCGATGGCATCAACGATGCCCCGGCCTTAGCCACGGCCACTCTCGGAGTGGCCATGGGTGTTGCCGGAAGCGATGCAGCCATCGAAACGGCGGACATTGCACTCATGTCCAACGATCTCACAAAACTAGCCTGGATGATTCAGCTGTCCCGACGCACCCTCCGCATCATCCAACAAAACATCTCATTTTCATTGCTAGTGAAAGTAACATTCGTGGCACTGGCATGCGTTGGCTACTCAACTCTCTGGGTAGCCATCGCTGCCGACATGGGCACATCGTTACTCGTGATTCTTAACAGCCTACGACTGCTACAACGTCAGGGATAAGGGGGATAAGGGATCCATTCTTGACTTTGACACACAGAACAACTAGAGGCGACGAATAGAAAACAAGGGTTGTTCGAAGAATCATTGCTGAACCCTTGCCGAGTTATTCACCGAATGACCGAATATAGATCGTGGTTGTAATCGTAAACGAAGTTAGCGTCATGTTTACAGGATTTCCAACCGTCGAAGGTGTCATTGGAGCCGAACGACATCGACCAGGTGGTTCAGGAAACGTATCCTTGAGGGAGGAGCCGCCTGGCGTGTTCCGCGTGGGTCAGGGATGTGTGCTCCTGGACTTGGTGCTGCGCGCGTTCCAACGCGGTTAAACCCGGAGGCCATTGTGCGGTCCTATCGGGCGCTTCAGCTTGCCGATGTGTATGCCGTGATCAGCCGTCATTTGGCCAAGCCGGCTCCGTTCGACGAGTATCTTCGCCAATGCGAGTAACATGCCGACACCGTTCGCCGTGAGATCCAGCAGGCGTAAGCTCAGGGGATTGCAAAGGACCAGCTGCTAGCCCGGGCTCGGCAGAAAGGATTGACAGATTCTCGAAACGCAACAAAGATTGGTCCCATTGCATATCTACTGTGGAGGATCAGCCGCGACCACAAGCTTTGGAATCCGATGGTTGTATTACCAGGGAGTAATCCTGTTCTTACTGCAATAGGAGGGATGAGCCATGGCACTAAACGTTACGCGTGTTGATGTGTGGGCAGCCAGTATTGAAGATCGGCCTGGCGGGCTCGCTGAAAAACTGGCGGCATTGGCCGAAGCTGGTGCACAGCTAGAATTCGTTATCTCAAGACGGGCACCCGATAAACCCGGTACGGGTGTCGTTTTCTTGACACCACTCAAGGGCGCTGCTCAGATCGGGGCGGCTAAGAAGGCCGGTTTTGAGAAAACCGAGACTCTTCACTCGCTTCGGATCGATGGCCCGGACCAACCTGGACTCGGTGCCAAGATGACCCAATTGCTGGCACAGGCTGGTATCAATCTACGCGGATTGTCCGCCGCCGCAATCGGCAAACGATGCATGATGTACCTGGCTCTTGACTCGAGCGCTGATGCTACCAAGGCAGCGCGGCTATTGAAACGCCTGTAACTTTCCAGACAGGACTTGGCGATCAAACAGGTCCAACCGCAAGCAGTGTCCCGAATCCCGATATCGCCATGCTATATCTCTCGCAACGTTTTCGCTGTACTTTGCTGGTACTCTTCATAATAGTGGCGTTCTTCGGTTTAGCTGCCACGAACGTGATGTTGGCCGAGGATAGACCACGCAACGAAAAAGCGATTGCTGACGTCGAAGCCGGGCGAGTGGAGACGGCTCGAGCGTCCTGGTGGGGTTTCAATCCATCCGATGCAACGAAGGCTTTGCAATCCGCGTTGAATTGTCGTGCAAAGCGCGTCGTTGTCGAGTGCATGGACCGGCCTTGGATTGTGACGACGATCCAGTTGCCAAGCGATAAGGAGATCGTCTTTGAGCCGGGTGTTGTCGTTGAGGCCAAGCGAGGTGCGTTTCTCGGAAAAAGTGACTGCCTCTTCCTGGCAAGAGAATGTAAGCGTCTCGCGTTACTTGGTGAAGGAAGCACGTTCCGCATGCACAAGAGCGACTACCACAAACCGCCGTACCAGTTGGCCGAGTGGCGCCACGCTCTTTCGCTTCGCGGATGTGAGGATGTGACCATCGAAGGACTCACATTGGCAGAAAGCGGTGGCGACGGGATCTATCTCGGTGTGGGATCCAACAACGCCACAAATCGCAATATTACGATCCGAAATGTCATCTGCGACGGCAATAATCGCCAGGGAATCAGCGTGATCACAGCTGAAAACCTGCTGATCGAGAACTGCATGTTCATGAATACTCGGGGCACCGCGCCGCAGGCTGGAATTGACTTCGAGCCCAATCACTTTGAGGAACGGCTAGTGAATTGCGTGTTGCGCAACTGCCGCAGCGAAAACAACGCCGGCCACGCCTATCACCTCTACCTCGGATTCATGCACCAAAAGTCGACGCCCATTTCGATTCGTTTCGAGAATTGCACTTCCAAGGGATGCGAGCAGTATTCGACTTACGTTGGAGTTGCTAACCGCAATGGAGAGCGAACGGTCCGCGGATCGATCGAGTACGTGGGATGCCGGTTCGACGCCGATCAAGGGGCCGGTGTCTACATCCGTGGAAACGAGGCCGATGGATGCAAGATACGCTTCGAACGGTGCGCGATCATTCGCCGCGATAAGCCGGAATCCAAGGTCGCGCCGATCACAATCGTGGCACCACGGGACTTGGATCTAGACGCTGGGAATGTGGCGATTGTCAACTGCATGATCCGCGACTCGTTGGATCGACAACCAATTGCCCTAATAGCTTCACCGATGGCAGGACTGCGAAACGTCTCGGGTTCCTTGACGGTGGAGTCGCCTGATGGAAAGACGGCTTATACACTAAACGCCGAGCAACTCGAGAAATGGTTCCCTACGCAGGGAATGATCGCCCGGATCCCGCGTCAAGCCTTTGACTGGCGAAAGTCGGCACCCGTCACATCCGACGCATTTTCTGTAAAGAATAGCACAACGTTTCGTTTGCGCCGCGAGGCGGCGTTGATTGTCTGGAGTCGAGTGGGGCAGCCTGTCGGGTTGACAGTGAAGATGGAACCCGTGGGGCATCATGTGCCGAAGGCAATCACGATCAATCTCACGTCGCCAAACGGCGAAACGAGGGAACTCAAGCCGAAGACCGATGAAAAGAACGTTGTCTACACGTTCACGCCGCGGGAAACCGGCCCTCATCGGCTCGATTGGCAAGGCGACAACAAAGAGACACTACAACCGATTCGCTGCACCGAACCGATGGCAATTCTTGGCGAGTCGTCGGGAGCAAGACTAATCCGACCCATGGGGACACTCTACTTCGCTGTTCCGCCCAACGTGGCACGATTTGCCATCGTGGTTACCGGCGACGGAACGGCAGAGATGGTCAAGGCAACGATACGCGATGCTGCCGGTCACATCGCCGCCGAGCAGGACAACATCGCCGCCCCCCATCTGTTCATCCTGGAGGCGGACAATGGCGAAATCACGCAAATCTGGTCGATCACGTTTCAGAAAGCCAGCGAAGGAGTCTTGGAAGACGTTTCCGTTCAGACAGTTGGTATCCCACCGGTATTTAGTTTGATCCCTTGAGACCAAGAGTGTCTGCGGGATTATTCAAACGAACTTTGGCAACAATCTCTGGCACGTAAGCGTCGTCCCAAGATTGGGTCAGAACCTCGTGCCATGCGATGCGAACCACCAAAACGCGATCGATATATTCAAAAAACATCCCGCCGTGCCCAAATATCGCGACTTCCGTAAGATGCTTGACGATCGAGATTCACAATTTCCCATCCCTTTTCGCCTAGGTCATTGAGGTACTTGTCAACTTCGGATCGGTCTTTGCCTTTGAAGATGCCACCTCCGGCTACATCCTTTGAGTCGACAATCTTGTACTCCCATTTCTTCATTCCATTTCTCCGCGTACGATGTGAATCACGTACATTAAATAGAGCAGCTATTTTTCGTCACGTGAATTTTCTTGTTGTGTGTTCTGATTCTTATTCTTGGGCATGGCATCTCTCAGACGATAATCGTCAAGGATTGCCAATGCTTTTGTTTGAATTTCTTTGGCTGCTTTCCTATCGTCGAATGCGAGAGCAACTTCGATCAGTGCGAGACTTTCTTCGACTAGA
>JAFGFZ010000480.1 GCA_016930815.1 Pirellulales bacterium
CCGGGTGGTGCCGATTCGACCAGGCGGATGATTTGGGCCGTGGAACCATATGCATCGGCCATTTCAAAAACTTCCTGGCAGCATTCAGGATGGACAAGAATCCGGATTCCCGGGTGGAATTCGCGGATCGTTTGCACGTTTTCGGGCCGGAAGGCCTGGTGCACGCTGCAGTAACCCCGCCAAAGGATGACCCGGCTCGCCAGGATCGCCTCCGCGGTATTCCCTCCCAGTTCTTTGGGACCTGCATAGGGATTCCAGACCGGCATCTGGTCGACTGGAATCCCCATTTTGAGGGCCGTATTCCGGCCGAGGTGCTGGTCGGGGAAGAACATCACTCGGCCGGTGCGTGCAAAAGCCCATTCGAGTGCGGCCTTGGCATTGCTGGATGTGCATACAATGCCGCCCCGTTTGCCGACGAAGGCCTTTAAACTGGCGGCCGAATTGATATAGGTCACCGGCGTGATATCGTGGGTGTCGATGATCTCACCGAGTTGGTTCCAAGCCTCTTCGATCTGTTCGATGGCCGCCATATCGGCCATCGAGCATCCAGCGCCGGCGTCAGGCAGGAAGACAGTGATCCGTTCGCCGCCACGGGTGGCAACCTTTTCAGGGTGATTGGCCAGAATATCGGCCGTTTCAGCCATGAAATGGACGCCGCAGAATGCAATGGCCCGGCAGGCGTCATTCTCGGCCGCGAGTTGACTCAGCCGATAGCTGTCTCCACGGAGATCCGCCAGGGCGATGACATGATCCTGCTGGTAATGGTGGCCAAGGACGACGAGACAGCCGTTCATCTGATCTCGGATGGCTTGAATCCGCGCGGTCAACGTATCGTCCGGAAGCGACTTGTAGGAGTCCAAATCGAATTTTGGGAGTGAATCGAGCGTGGTTGACATTGGAAACACCTTGAATAATAGCTGATAGCATGGAGTTGAAAGGCATTATACCGTTTTGCCAAGGACTTACCAAACGCTCGGCGCCATATCGTGCCCGTCTTGGCAAAGTTCACAACCCAGCTATGCCGATAACGATCGTGATGGTTTGTTTCCGTGATTTCTGTATTCTTGTCTTTCCGCGGCTGGCTCTTAATGCGGACATGTTGACTGTGGATTGTTTTCCTACCCATCGAGTGCGATGCCCGATTTGACTCCTGACATTGCCGAACCGGTGATTGCCGCGTGCGAAGCGAACGCGGATGAAGTGGCGGGAGCCCTGTCTCGGGCCCTGGACGGGACCTATTCCATTTCCGTGAGTGAAGCGGGTGCACGCAACACGGCCGAGTTGCCAGCGGGATGGAACGATGGGGCTGGCCTGGCAATCGTGATCTCCTTCGGCGATGGCGGAATGATTGCCCTGTTACCGGAATCGACCGGTTACGTTCCAGGCTGGTGTGGCACACCGGATCCTACGGGCACTAGCAAACTCAACACGCTGGCCCAAGAGCTGAGCATGCTGCTGGTGCCAGACAATCTGCTGGCGGTGGAATTTGGTGTCGCTCGGATTGAGAACATGCAGGAGGCCCTGTCACGTGGTGGCCTTGGAGACGGGGCGACTTGTGTACCGCTCACCGTGTCGAGCGGCCAGACCAGCGGGATCTTTTATCTTCTTTGGCCACTGACGCATCCGATGCGCGTGGTCCAAAAACAGGGATCCGCGGTGGGCGCGGAAGCCAATTCCAAGCGGCCGGTGTCAGAGGAAGAAAAATCACCCGTTGTGGCTTCACCGTCAGAACCGATCGGCCCACAGCAGTCGTTGGGGCATTTTTCTGCGTTATCGGATGGTGACTTCCGCCGATTACCGGCATACACGCGTAGTTTATTCAAGGTGACAGTACCGGTGAGTGTCTGCTTGGCGACGAAGAAACAAGCCATCGGCGATATCATCGAGCTAGGACTTGGTTCGATTGTGCAGTTCGACAAGTCGTACGATGAAATGCTGGAGATGTGTATTGGTGATCAACGGATAGCCGAGGGGGAAGTTGTCAAGGTCGGTGACAATTACGGTTTACGAATCACGTCGATTATGCTGCCAGAAGAGCGATTTCGGAAAGTTCACCGTTCCTTGTAGCAGTTCCCCGCGTTGGACTTGCGCACAACGATCACTCGAACAATCGAGTCGATGCCGGATGAGGCATCCGGAGAAAAGAATCCAACGGCAAGGTTTCAACGACCATTGGATCGTTGGAATCTTTGAAGTCTTTCGAGAGAGTCGCCTTGTCGTCAACGCATTTGACGATAGGGCTACCAGTGCCGGCCGCCGCCGCCCCCACCACCGGCCCCACGACGAGGCCGTTCTGCTCTGGGGCGTGCTTCGTTGACAGTAACTGCGCGGCCTGCGATCTCTTTCAGATTGAGTGCTTCGATAGCCACTTTCGCTTCTTGGCCATCGGGCATTTCGACAAAGGCAAAACCGCGCGGGCGACCGGTTTCGCGATCCTTGATGATGGCAACCGATGAAACTTTGCCAAATTCCTCAAACGCTTCGCGAAGATCGTCCTCCGTTGCGTCATAGGAGAGGTTGCCGACATAGATGTTGGTCATGAAAGGTTCCCTTCCGCAAAAAAATAAAATCTACTGACTGAGCAGCACGCGCCGTCAGGCCGTCACGAGGGCGGAAAGGGATTCCTTCCTCAAACAAAAGGCGAGAATCAGGCGAGCAGCTTTCGATCCGATTATCGGTACCCGTCGACTGGGCGTCAACTGCTCCTAAAAAAAAGTCGGTAGTGGATTCTCAATAAGAGCGATAGGCCCCCAGCCGGTTTGCCACGAAATCCTCCATTCCGCCTCCCCCGCCGTATGCGACATGGATCTTGCCAGCGGATTCGAATGATTCCAACCCACCTCTTTGGGAGTGGAATCCGTCGAATCCGGGACATTTTCAAGCCAGACAAATGCCCGAATGACCGCATGCTGAAGTTGCGGTTGCTATCGGCGAACTTTGCCGGTCTCGAAGATATTACCGGTTGGATTGAATCGGCAATGATGGGGGACTTGGATTCCATAACCATTTACTGGATATCAAGTTGCAGCATTTGTTCCATCTTGACACCCATCGATTGGCGCGCGAAATGCACGCGACTTCGTGATAATGGATGCGGGGGGGCCACCTGCAATGAATTCACGACCATGCCCTACGGAATGTACATCTCTGCCGAAGGGGCCCAGATGCAGGCCCGGCGGCTCGAAGTGCTCGCGAATAATCTGGCGAATGTCAACACGGCTGGCTTCAAACGGGATGTGCCAACGTTCCAAGCGCGTCTTGCCGAAGCCTTCGAACAAGGGGTGGCATCGCCGGGGCATAGCCCAAAAGACGATGTGGGGGGTGGCGTGACGTTCCATGGGGTGGCAACCGATTTTTCGCCCGGCCAGATGCAACAAACCAACATGCCAACCGACTTGGCCATTGTCGGCAATGGTTTCTTCCAAGTTCAGAGCGAGGGCGGCGAACCGCTGCTGACCCGAGCGGGTAACTTCACGGTCTCCACCCAGGGTGCCTTGCTGACACAGGATGGCGAGCACCATGTTCTCGATGCATCCGGCGCGCCAATCTTCCTCGTACCAGACCAGCCATGGCACGTAACGACCGATGGCTATGTCATGCAGCAGGACACGGCGGTTGGCCTCGCGCTTGTGGCGCCTGAATCACTCAGCGATCTGGTCAAGGTAGGAAACAATTTATTCAGACCGCTCGCCGATGTCGAACCGATCGCCTTGAACGAACGCCACGTGCGATCGGGTTTTCTGGAATTATCGAGTGTCAATCCGACGCTCGAAATGATCCAGCTTATCGAAACAACGCGAGCATTCGAAGCGAACACGAAAATCATCCAACATCAAGATGATATGATCAGTTCCCTAATCAGTCGGGTATTACAAAGTTAGTGAATAAAAAGGAATTCCCATGAGCGTACAAACACTCTACACCGCCGCGACAGGAATAAATTCGCTGGAAACCAAGCTGGATGTCATCGCCAATAATCTGGCTAACATCAATACGGTTGCTTTTAAAAAAGACCGGGCGAATTTTGAAGACCTGTTCTATCGCCATATCCGGCTGCCCGGCACAGAAGATAGCAACGGGAATACAACCTCCACCGGTATCTCGGTTGGTCTCGGCTCGCGGGTTTCGAGCACCCAGACTGACTTCGACCAGGGAGCATTTCAACAGTCGGGCAACCAGCTGGATGTTGCCATTGAAGGGAAAGGCTTTTTCACCGTTCTTGATTCCAACGGCGATCGTCTTTATACCCGCGCCGGAAATTTTGGCATCAATGCCAACAGGCAACTCGTGGTTGGCTCAGCGAACAATGGGTGGATCTTGGATCCGGCAGTCGATATTCCACAAAATGCCACCGCAATCACCATTTCTCCAACGGGCGAGGTCCAAGCGCAGATTACCGGCACCACGGAACTTCAAACGCTCACGACGATCCAACTTGCCACGTTTATTAATTCAGACGGGCTCGAGAAACTGGGCGACAACGTTTACCGCGAAACCGGAGCGTCCGGCCCTGCCACGCTGACAAATCCAGGTACTGATGGGACTGGCATTTTGAGGCAAGGGGCGCTCGAAGCCTCGAATGTCGAACCGGTACAAGAACTGATCGACCTGATCACAACGCAGCGCGCATTTGAATTGAATTCGCAAGTTGTCCAGGCTGGTGATCAGATCATGCAGCTAATATCCAACTTGAGAAGAGCGTGAAATGGGTAAAGTAAAAACTCTAGACGCCTTTCGGTGCTTCATCGGATTGGCCCTCGGCGTCATATGGTTACCCGCGACTGATGCATCCGAGATTGTTCTGCTTGCCAACTCCCGGCCGAAGGGTTCCATCGTCCGGTTGGGAGATGTGGCCGAGGTCAGGGGAATCGATTCGTCCGAAGTCCGCCGCCTGCAATCCCTTCCCTTGATGCCGGCCCCAGCACCAGGAACTTACCAGTTTCTTCGGCTGCAGCAGGTCCGGGAACTTTTGGAGGCACGGGGTGAAGACGTGATGGCCCATCATTTCAATGGGGCAACACAAGTCCGGATCGGCACGGATGTTCCAGTACCCAACTTGGCACGCCGAACGCTCCCCAAAAAAATAACGACTTCGATCAGAATCCAGGTTCGCGAAGAGGTACACAAAGCCATCGTCGACCATTTGCACGAGAATGCTTCGCCGAACGAGCCATGGCAAGTCGCGTTTGAACTGACGGACGCTCAACTTCGCCAACTTGCCGATGCCACGACTCCAATCGCAGTGATCGGTGGCCAGTCTCCATGGAACGGTTTGCAGAACCTTACGATCCGTTCCACGACACCAGCTGGGCTGATTTCGATACCGCTGGTCGCCAACGTCTCCTTGCCGGAGCCGATCGTGGTGGCAATCCATACCATTCCTCGCGGTGCCGTGGTCCGCGCGGACGATGTTGCGCTGCGGCGAGTCGCGGGGAATTCAAATCGGCTCGATTCGAAATCGAATACGCATGGCGGCCGGCCTTTCATGCGGCTTGATCAGGTTCTTGGGGCTGAAACAAAGCGAGCGATTCCAGCCGGTGATGTGTTGACACAACAGGCAGTCCAGCAGCCAGTCGTTGTCAAACGTGGCGATACTGTGACGATTACCGCGCGGGCTAGTGGCGTCACGGTCCGGTCCTACGCGCGTGCCCGTGAATCGGGCAGCCGAGGCGATTTGATCGTCGTTGAATCCCTCGAGGGCCGGGAATCCATTGCAGCCCGCGTCGTTGGACTGCGCCAAGTCGAAGTCTTCGCGCACGGTGTGGATGCCTCGGCCTATGGCATCGACTCGCCCGCCGGAATGGATCGGATTCCCATTCAAAAAAACCAAACACCTCGACCTGGACCGGTGCTAGATGATGAACTGGTCGCGAAACAACCAGTTGCCGGTATTCTTCGATAGAAAGAACGAAATCATGTCCATTCATCATTGGCCATTCTTGCTCTTGGCAACCATCGGTGCCGGCATATTTGGGGCAATGCCTTCCACGATGCCGGTCGCGCTGGCCCAGGATGGCGGATTGTTGCATCGGATACCCGCGCAGACGGAGGCAGCCCCCTTAACACTGGAAAACAGCTCATTCCTCTACAACCGGCCGCTGCCGCTGGGTGGCGTTGAATTGAAGAGGCATACGATCATCACCGTCCTTGTTGATATCAGCACGCAGATGATCAGCGAGGGTGATTACGAAAACCGGAAAACGGCCAAACTGAGCGCTGTCCTGTCCGACTGGATCAAATTCGACGGCAAGTCAATCCAGGCAGCGCCCCAGACGAATGGCGATCCGAAAGTTTCTGGATCCTTGAATAGCCAGTTCAAGACCGAGGCGGATATGGAAGCACGGGACTCCATGACATTCCGAATTGCCGCCAAGATCATTGATATCCGGCCAAATGGAAATCTTGTCATCGAAGCCCACCGGACCATCACGAACAACGAAGAAGTCTGGCAGCAGTCATTGACCGGTGTCGTGGATCGCAAGGCGATCCGAGCGGACCGGACGGTCAAGAGCGACGATATTGCCGAGCTCCGGATTGATAAACGGGAAATTGGGCATGTCCGTGATGGCTACAACCGGGGTTGGTTCCAATACATGTATGACAAATATAAACCTTTCTGATGCTGTGCGACAGTTGGGGAGCTTATGAATCGTCCCATTTCAAGAAAATCGTGCCCTAGAACGTGTTTGGAATCCAATGGATGGAAATGAAGATGTCTATCGATCGCATGCTATCCTATGCCCTATGTTTCTTGCTTTCTGGCGCACTCGCCTATCCGGCTGGTGCGGTTGGAACGAAGATTCGGGACATCTGCCGAGTGAAGGGCCAGGAAGAAAATGTCTTGCGAGGATTGGGGCTTGTTGTCGGCCTCAAGGGAACGGGTGAAGCCGGAGATGGCCCGACGATGCGGGCATTAGCCCGGTCCTTGGAGCTGATGGGAAGTCCCCTGGGGCATGGAGACACCATTGATGAGAAAGCCCTTGAAGATTTGAAGAAGAACAAGAACGTTGCACTGGCGATTGTGGAGGCCATTGTTCCAGCGACTGGAGCGCGGCGGGGCGATAAGCTGGATTGCCATGTTTCAGGCTTGACGGGGAAAAGTCTGGTCGGGGGCCGGCTCGCTTTCGCGGCCCTCCAAGGACCCAATACCCAAGATCGCCGGGTCTTTGCCTTGGCTCAGGGAGCAATCCACGTTGGTGATCCGGCCACGCCGCTTTCCGGGAAGATTCATCAGGGCTGCCAGATTGAACAAGATATCTTCAATCCATTCGAACTCGACGGACAGATCACACTTGTCCTTGATAAAAACCATGCGGACTTCCAAACGGCAACTGAAATCGCTTATGCAATACGGCAGTACAGCAAGTTCGCTAGCGAAGATGATGACTTCGTCGAAGCGAAGGATGCAGCGAATATCGTGGTCAAAATCCCGAAGGATTATCCTGACGGCACGGTCGAGTTCATTGCGCAAATTCTCGGACTACCCGTGATCGCGCCATCACCGGAATCCCGTGTAGTCATCAATGAAAAATCGGGGACCATTGTCATCAGCGGCGATGTCGAAATTGGAGCGGTGATCATCACGCACAAGAACCTGGTCGTGGAGGCCGATACCAACTCCGCCAGATTTGTGGATCTGGATACAACCCAAGCCAATCCGACAAAACTCAAAGCCCTGATGACGGCACTCAATGCCTTGAAAGTCGCCCCCCAAGATATCATCGAGATTATCAAGGGGATCGAACGCCAAGGCAAACTTCATGGCCGTTTGATCATCGAATGATTCAACTGCGGATTCCGGATTCAAGATACTATGGGCACCCCTCGATAACGCCACTTTTCCACCACGAAATCTGTCTCCACAGAAGAACGGATGGCCAGGGCAACCACAACCCTCTACCAACGATTCAGCCATGCAATCCATTCAACCAACCTTGGCCGGCTCTCCATGGATGCTGACGCAACAGTTGACGCAACAAATGAACCAGGGCAATCCGCGGGGGCCCACGGATTTCCAAGAGGCATTATCGTTTGCGGATTCCTTGGTAGCGAAGCCCTCCCTCAAACCACCCGCGTGGTTTTCTGCATGCCAGCATGGCTTGGGCTTCGAGGAGCAATCACCTCAGGAAGAGGCCGCGGCCGTCCGGGAGGCTTTCACGGAATTCATCGGGAAGACCGTCTTCGGTCAAATGCTAAAAGCGATGCGGAAAACGGTTGGCAAACCGGCCTACTTTCATGGCGGGCAAGCCGAAGAGATCTTCCGCAGCCTGCTCGATGAAACCCTCGCGGATGAAATCACGCAAGCCAGCGCCGACCAATGGGCCGATCCGCTCTTCGAACGTCAATTCCCCCGTCATGCGGCCTTGCTGAAAGAGCATGACAAGGATGTTGATACCGCCAGTCCAGGCCTTCAGGACCTGATCGGGCTGCAGAGACCTTAGCAAGGACTCAAGGCCACTTGGAAATGAATCAAGAAGAAATCAGCCAACCATCTCTTACAACCCCAGGATGATCCGTGGAAACAGCTCAATATGAGTCGGAGATTGCCGCCCTGCTTGCCAATCTGTCGGCCGTTCAGGAAGAATTGCTAGCACTCCTCGGTGAAAAACGGGCTTGCCTGGCGACCGGTGATATGATGGGACTTAAAACAGCCCAGGAACGGGCGGATCACCTGATTGAGCGACTGGCAGCCTGTCAGGAACAACGGAAGGCCCTGCTGGTTCAAGCGGGCAAAGAGGGTTTACCGAACGACAATGTCCGGTCCCTGGCCTCGGCCGTCGTCGAAGAGAACAGCGACGAACTCAATGCATCTTTTGCAGAGGCCCAACACCGGACTCGATTACTCCAACACCACAGCTTAACAAACTGGGTAATCGTTCAACGCAGTCTGATCCATCTTTCTCAAATGATCGAAATTCTCGCTACCGGCGGGCGGATGCGGCCGACATATGATATGGAGAATTCCGCTTGCGAAAGTGGGGGCTTGGTGGATCGCGCGGTCTAGCAAAGTCGCGGCGGATAGGCAGATTGTGCCGCGGCAAGGTGAGCTGGAAATCGTTTTCCGAATGGTTCGAGAAAATCTGGATCATTCTCAAGCCACCAAATGCACGATTCGCATCTCCTTTTTCCGGGCGGATCCCCATGGATAAGAATCCTGTTTCTTTGGTGCGATCATGTCTCTGTTCAGTTCGATCCAGATGGCAAGCAACACGCTTAGCGCGATGCAGATCGGTCTGCATGTTGTCGGCCAGAATATTGCCAATGCGAATACACCCGGCTACATCCGAGAGAATGTTCTTTATACACCCGCGCCGGTCCAACGGCTGGGTGATCTGACGCTCGGCTTGGGTGTCCAGATCGACGGTATCGTTCAGCAAGTCGACCAATTCATGCAGGATCGGCTACTCGGTGCCAGTAGTGATCGGGCAGGAGCGACTGTTGAAGAGGAAACTTACCAGCAACTCGAGGCAATCCTCGGGGAGTTGTCGGATACGGATATCAGTACATCGCTGACCAACTTCTTTGCCAGTCTAGCCGAGGTCCTGAATCAACCGGAAAGCGTTGCCGTTCGGCATTTGGCCATTTTGCAGGGCCAAACGCTTGCCGGGGATATCAACCATCTGACGGAGCGAATCCGTGACCTGCGGTCGGATGTCAATTTGCGCACGATCGCACTCGTCGAAGAAATCAATACGCTCACCGAAGAGGTTGCCAACCTCAACGTCCGCATTGCCGAAACCGAAGGTGGTGGCAGCCTGGGCAGCGATGCCGGCGCCCTTCGCGATCAGCGGCAGATCGCCCTAGGCCGTTTGGCGGAAATTTTCGACATTGAAGTCAACGAGCAGTTAAGCGGATCGGTCAACGTTTCGGTGGGTGGCGAATTCCTCGTGTTTGAAAACATCCACAACAACGTTGAAGTGGACTTGTCCTCCGATCGGGGTCTCTCCGTCGCGACAATTCAATTCACGCGGTCCCAATCACCGTTGATGGTGGGTGGAGGTGAATTGGGCGGCCTTTACAAGGCCCGGGATGCCATCCTGGGCAATTTTCTCGACCAGTTGGACACATTTGCCGGCACCCTCGTATTCGAATTCAATAAAGTCTACTCCCAGGGCCAGGGCCTTACCGGTTTTGATCAGGTAACCGCCGAGCACGCGGTTGATGATATCACGGAAGCTCTCGACGCGGCCGGACTCGACTTTACCCCCGTCAATGGGGCATTCGATCTTTTGGTCCTGAACCATCGCACCGGCCTGACGAAGACGCATACGATCCATGTCGATTTGAACGGGCTGGATGGCGACATGTCGTTATCGGATCTGGCCGCGGCCATTAGCGCGGTAGATGGTGTCACGGCGACGATCTCCTCAACCAACGAACTATCGATTGTTGCCGATTCCGGAGATTCCGAATTTGCGTTCGCGGGTGATACGAGCGGTCTCTTGGCCGCGCTGGGGATCAATACATTCTTCTCGGGGACCGCGGCCGGTGAATTGAATGTCAATCAGGCACTAATCGATGATGCGTCCAAATTCGCAGCCAGCAAGAATGGAATTGGGGAAGATACTGAAAACGGAGTGGATCTTGTTGCGTTCATTGACAAACCGCTCGGCACCATGGGGGGAACATCAATTTCCTTGATGTATGACGAACTGATCAACGAGACAACCCAAGGATCGTCGATTGCGAATTCCATTGCCGAAGGATTCCGGATTTTCGAGGCGACACTGGATGGGAATGCCCAAGCCGTTTCCGGCGTTAGTCTGGATGAAGAGGCGATCGAGATGATCACACTCCAACGGATTTATCAAGCGTCCGCACGGTTTATCAAAACAGTCGCCGAGCTATTGGATATATTGGTGAATTTATAGATGGCTGGTCTAACACCCATACCGACATCCCGAATCAGCGACTACCTGACGCGTACTCGTTTGACAACGCAGCTTCAGGCGGACCAGCTGGAACTTTTCCGCATCCAAGAGCAGGTCAGCACGGGGCGTCGGATTTCATTGCCGAGCGACGATGCCCCGGCCGCGCTCCGCGCGATTACGCTGCAACGTCTGATCGAGCGGAAAGATCAAGTCAAGGTCAACTTGACGACCAATCAATCGTACCTTACCGTGACGGACGCGGCCTTGAATACCGTCTCAGGCCTTTTGGCCGATATCCGTGGCTCCGCGCTGGCAGTCGCGGGCACGACAAACACGGCTGAACAACGCGCGGCCGTTGCTCAGCAGGTCAACCGCGCCATCCAGCAGCTGGTCGATGTCGGAAACCAATCATTCCGCGGACGGTATCTGTTCGCCGGCTCGCGGGCGGGCGTTGTGCCCTATGATTATGTCGATGATTTCGTGGAATACTCGGGAAACGAACGCGAGCTGCGAAGCTATTCGGACCTCGACGTCCTCTTCGAGACGAGTATTACAGGCAACCAGGTCTTTGGGGCGATCTCCGAACCGGTTCATGGGGTGATTGACCTAAATCCTCACATATCAGGGGATACACTGCTGGCAAGTCTCCGCGAAGGATTGGGCATCAGTCCGAATGGCGCGATCCTGGTTAGTGATGGATCGAATACATCGGTAGTCGATCTGAGCACGGCATCGACAGTCGCTGATGTCGCGGCCTTGATCGAAGCGAATCCGCCGGCTGGCCGAACGGTCATGGTCGATTTGTCCAGCAACGGTTTCCTGATTTCACTCGACGCCGGGAATTTGACGATCACCGAAGTCGCGGGCGGGACGACGGCGAGGGAACTCGGAATCTTCGAGGAGATGGGTGCCGGCACGGGGCCACTGATCGGCAGTGACCTCAAGCCGACGATTGAATTGACAACCCCGCTCAATAATCTGCTCGGTACGAAATCGAAAGCGACATTCATTATTCCCGGAGCGAACAATGATTTGCTCATCGAATCCGCCAAAAATGGTGAAGCCTATAATGTGGATATCTTTTTCAGCGCTGGAGCCGTCGCCGGTAGCGAGGTCGTGACATATAACGCCGGACTCGGAACACTGGAAATTCAGATTGAAGATGGTGTTTCAACGGCCAAACAAATTGCCGCGGCGATCCGGGCGGAAGGCACTTTCAATGCGTGGATCGATTACCGTGACGCCCTGACACCACTGCAGGCCGGCACCAATTCGGTTGACGTCGGCCCGACGGTCACCACTGTTGGAGGTGATGGTATCAACTTGGATCGTTCCGGGATCACGATTACCAATATCAACCAAACATTCACATTTGATTTCTCGAATACTGATATCGTTACCGTTGAAGATCTGCTCAACGAAATTAATGGCGCCAATGCCGGTGTATTGGCCGAGATCAATGCCGCCGGCAATGGGATCAA
>JAFGFZ010000006.1 GCA_016930815.1 Pirellulales bacterium
GAGCCCGACGGGCTATGTCTTTATTTGCGTTTTCGTCGTCCTGAGTTCACTGGCGACCTTCTGGCCTCCCGATTTCTTTAATAACAACCTTGCGAATTTGAGCCAATTGAACGATTACCTGCCTTTCATTTTGCTCGTTTTTGTCCCAGCCATTACGATGAGCCTATGGGCGGATGAACGCCGGCAGGGCACCGACGAATTGTTGTTAACCATCCCGGCAAGCGACCTGGACGTTGTCCTCGGAAAATACTTCGCCGCAGTTGCCATTTTCACTGTCTCGTTGCTCTTCTCCGGCGCATCGATTTTCCTGGTTTTCCAGTACGGACTGGGCTATCCGGATGGCGGACTGTTCATCGCGACCTATTTCGGCTACTGGTTTGCCGGGATCGCGATGCTTGCGGTCGGTATGATCGCATCATTTTTGACGGGAAACTTGACGGTCGCGTTCATTCTGGGTGTTTTGTTCAACGGTCCCTTGGCCGTTGCCGGTGTTGCCGATGCGATCATCAAAAATCCCACCATTTCCCAGGCGGTCGAACACTGGAGTGCGGCGTGGCAGTTACACCATTTCGAACGGGGGGCCATTCGGCTGAGTAGTATTAGCTACTTCTTGATGATCGCCGTGGTCGCGATTTATGTCTGTGTCATCCTGATCGGACGGCGGCATTGGCGCGGAGGAGCCGATGGGAGACCGCTGATTGGTCATTATTTCGTTCGAGTCCTTTCTTTGCTGGGGATTGCCGTCGGCGTGACGATTTTCTTCTCGGACCATGCGTGGCTTCGTGCCGACCTGACCAAAGAAGGACTCAATTCCCTCGCGCCGGCCACCATTGATATTCTCAAAGACATCAAGAACGACGACACCGTCAGTACCATCAAAATCGATGCATTCGTCAGCCCCCGCGTGCCTGTCGCGTACGCGGAAACGAGACAGAGCCTCCTCTCACTGCTGGACGAAATTGCATCCCTCTCCGGTGGGAAGATCCAGGTTCGAAAACATATTATCGAGACATTCAGCCCCGAAGCGACTCGCGCGTCTCAGACGTTTGGAATCGAACCGCGCCCGCTCCAAGTCGGTACCGCAGACGCCCGGCACGAGCGCGAGATCTTTCTCGGTGTTGCCTTTGTATGTGGTATCGAAAAGGTCGTGGTTCCGTTCGTCGATTTAGGGATTCCAATTGAATATGAACTCGTCCGGTCGATTGCGACTGTCGCGCAGCAAAAACGACTCAAAATGGGTGTGCTAAAAACAGACGTCCCCTTGCTCGGGGGTGGCATGATGGGACGGATGACCGAAGAATTGCCCTTGATTCGGGAATTGAAGAAACAGTACGACATCGTTGAAGTGGATCCGGCAAAGCCCATCGAGAACAATGTGAATGTCCTCCTGGCCATGCAGCCGTCGACACTGGATCCCATGGCCATGGACCATTTCGTCGATGCCGTGAAAGCGGGTATTCCAACCGCGATCTTCGAAGACCCGTTCCCCGTCAGTTACGGTGTCGTCGGAACCACGCAGCCCAAACGGCCGCAGTCCTATATGGGCATGTACGCCCCACAACCCACACCCAAGGGCGATATTCGTCAACTCTTCAAGTTGCTCGGTATCGACTTGATTGACCTCGGGAACAAGGTGGTCTGGCAGGCCTATGATCCCTATCCGAAGTTTGAAACATCCACGGTGGAATGGCTATTCATCGGCGACGGCAATGGCGCGCACGAACCGTTGAACCGGGAAAGCCCGATCACCAAAGGCCTCAAGGAGGTCCTCTTCCTGTTTGCCGGGGCCTGGTCCAAGAGCCCCGATTCGAAACTCGATATGACCGACTTAGCCGTCACCGGGCCGAATTCAGGGACGAGTCGTATCAGTGATTTGGAACAGGCATCCCAATGGCTCTACGGTGACACGATGATGATGTTCGACCGGCAGATGGAATATCGCCGGGAATCCACCGGCAAGCAGTACAACGTTGCCGTCCATCTCCATGGGAAGTTGCCGCCTGAAGCCCTTTTAATGGACGACCTGGATACCGACGACCTGTCACTCGACGTCGAGAAACCGCAGAAAACGCCCGATGGCCAGCAGGAAGAATCTGACACAACGAAGGAAGTCGGCATCGAAGAGGATCCAGGTAAGACCGAAGAAACAGGCTCCGAAAAGCAAGCAGTCGAAGAAAAAGAATCTGGCAAGGAAGAAAAGGAAAGTGGAAATGGGACCGAAAAGGCGACCGCGGAGGACGAGGGAGCGAATTTGATCGATACCGCGGCGGGCAAAACAGAAATCAACGTCGTTCTTGTGGCCGATATCGACTGGCTTCTACCGGCCGTTTTCAGTCTTCGCGAAATGGGGGAACGCAAGGACAATCCCGTGAATTTCCGGTTCCAAAATGTCGTCTTCGTCTTGAATATCCTTGACACACTGGCTGGCGAGGAACGATTCCTGGACATCCGCCGCCGCGAACGGCAGCATCGGATCCTGACGAAAATCGCCGACCAAACGGAAGAAGCCCGTGAAAGGGCTACGAATCAACAAGAGGACTTTGTCGACCAAATCAAAGAAAAGATCAGTGACGCGCAAGCAGCCTACAACGAACGTCTTGCCGAAGTGGATGAACGCAAAGATCTCTCTGGCGATCAGAAAGCGAACATCAAGGAGATGATCCGCCGAGAGGAACAGCGGAAACTATCCGCGAAAATCGCCCGCGCCGAGGAAGAACGCACGAGCGAACTGAAAAAAATCCAACGCAACTTGGCCCTCGACATCCGGAGTGTCCAGGATTTTTATAAGTTTTGCGCCGTGTTGATTCCACCGATCCCGCCCCTCTTGGTGGCTTTTTTCGTCTTTTTCCACCGACGCCGAAGCGAGCAAGAGGGGGTCAGCCGCGCCCGGTTGCGGTGACGCCATCCCCTTTCCAAACCGCACATCCTACTTCCCCGTTGGAGTGATTTACCATGACTGAAATGGGCAAGTCCTTGACCTTTGTTGGCACCGCCATTGTCATCCTGGCGGTGGCGATTCTGGCACGACCGAGGACCATCGAATACACGCCGAGCAAAATGGTCGGCAAAGCCCTCTTCGAATTCGATGTCCTCGACGCGAAGCAGCTCAAGATCATTAAGTTCGATGAAGAACGGGCCAAGATCGACGAATTCGAGGTGGCCCAAACAACCGACGGGCGATGGACCATTCCATCCAAGAACGGTTATCCGGCCGATGCCCGGGATCAGATGGTCGATGCCGCCACCTTGGTCAGCGGATGCAAAGTTCTGTTCGTCCCAAGCCTCGACGCCGCCGATCATGGCCAACTCGGTGTCATCGATCCGGCCTCGCCCAATCTCACCGTGGGGACCAAAGGGGTCGGGATCCATCTGACCATGCAGGGCTCGGGCGGCGAGCTCTTGGCCGATCTGATCATCGGCGACGAAGTCAAAGACGCCCCGAAACAACGCTATGTCCGCAAAGCCGGCCAAGACGTGACGTACGTCGTTGAAATCGATCCAACCAAACTATCCACCCGATTCGAAGATTGGATCGAAAAGGACCTGCTCAAACTCAATCCGTGGGATATCAAGACCGTTGAGCTCAAGGATTACAAGCTCGAGCAGATGCTCACCCCCAATGGCCTAACCGTGATGATCGACGGCAAGAGCGAGATGACGCTTTCCTACAACAATACCGATTCAAAATGGCTTGCCGACTCGCTGCGTATCTTCTCCATGGACGAAAAAAAATATGTCGATGCCCCCCTCGCCGACGACGAGGAACTCAACAACACCAAGCTCAACGATCTGAAGAACTCTCTTGACGATCTGAAAATCGTCGACATTGAACGGAAACCGGAGGGATTGAGTCAAGACCTGCAGGCGTCCGAAGATTTCGTCAAGAGCAACGAAGCCGTCATGAGCCTTGCCAGCCGGGGATTTTTGCCGTCGCGCGGCGAAGATGGCAAGATCGAAATCCTGTCCACGGATGGCGAATGTATCTGTACGATGAAAAATGGAGTCGAGTACGTCGTCCGGTTCGGTGACCTGCGAAGTGCCACCAGCGATCAAGCAGGCCAAAAGAAAGAGCAAGACAGCGAGGAAAAGGCCGAGGCACCCAAAGATTCCTTACACCGCTACCTCTTCGTGATGGCCCGCTTCAATGAAGGGGCCATCGAGAAACCGGAAATCAAGGAGCTGCCACCACTGCCCAGTCAAGAAACGCCATCGAAGGTGGAATCAGGCGGAGCAACTGGTGAAGACAGCCCCAGCCCACCAGAGATGCCGGAACAAGGCAATTCGGCCACGCCCGAACCGGCATCCGAGGATCTTTCCGAGGTGGCCGATCCCGTGCCACCAGCACCCTCCGGAGAAGAATCCCAGGCAAACAACGACTCCGAAAATAGCGCCAACGACCCCGCGGCAACAGCCGATGATGGAGCCCAATCCGCCATGGAAGAGACCAAGCCAACGGAAGCAAATGCGGCGGATACCGGAAAGCCCGCGCCCGATGCCGCGTCAAATCCCGATTCTGACACAGAAAGCCCCGAGGATAAGAGCGAACTCGAAAAGGCAATCGAAGAGCGGAAGACCATCGAAACGGAAAATCAAAAGAAGCTGGATGAGTACCAGGAAAAGATCAAAGAGGGGAAGAATACGGTCAAGGAACTAAACGACCGCTTCGGTGACTGGTACTACGTCATCGATGACGAAGTCTATAAAAAAATCCATTTGAGCCGCGAGGATGTCATCCAAAAAAAGGAACCGGAAAAGAAAACCGAGGATGGCTCAACCGACAACAGCCCCATCGATGCCGCCGGTTTCGGGAAGCCAGGGGAATCGATACCAGGCCTCCCCAATGTGCCGGAGATCCCCGAGGACAAAGTTCCCGAGGACAAAGCCACCGAGAGCGAAGTTACCGAGGGCGAAGTTACCGAGACAGAAAAGGCACCTGATCACTCGAAAGATTAGGACCGCAACTGAATTGGGTCGCACCTGCCAGGCGCAAGTTGATCTGATGGAAGCGATGAAGGCTCGCCTGCTGGAGAAACCATCGTGCATGATCCTCGAAAAACGGCAATTAAAGTGTCTCCGATCGCCTCCAAGGGATTAGAGAAAACCGACCTTAGCCCGAGAACTCCTGCTGGCTCCGCCAGTATACTCGGAAAGCCTTCAATCTGGGCAGGCTTTCGCGGTCCTTCACGCGTCCGGTGGCTTCTTTGCTGGAAATGATGTCATCCAGGTGGCAGACGGGGAAACCTTCGACTTCCACGCGGCGTTCCCAGGCGTCGTCGAACCGCTCAATTCCATCGGGAGCAAAGACCAGATCGAGGTCAAAAGGACCGTTTTTCAATTGGACAAAATCTTTTCCGCTCTCAATCTCGCCAGCCTGCTGATCGGATAAGGCAAATCCAATTCCCCTTAGTGCGTCAACGATTCTGCGGCCATTGGCCTCGGACTTCTCCACGAACAGATCGGCATCCTGGGTCGTATCAGGAAAGCCGAGTAGAATAGCGCCCGATTTCCCTATGAAAAGGTATCGCACTTCGTAACGCTTGAACGTGTCGCGGATTTCTTCCGCTTGGCGGTATTCAAAAGCGGCCATATCCTAACCAGGATGGGAGATTCTCTTCGCACCAACGCCGATAGTCCGCTGTTGTATCAAAGGCGCGAAATGAAGCATCATCCAGTACGGGCTTGTAGGTGTGGATGAAGGCGTACCGGAATCGTGTTTTCAAAGGCCGTCGCGCGGCAGCCACGAATGCCTCAAGCCACTCCGATGGAATATCCATTTCAGTTTTTTTCAAACGGGTCTCTTTTTTTTTATGGGAAGAGCTCATGGAAGAATCATAGTCAACTTTTGTCACCACATCCAGTTTCCCACTACATATTCGTCGTATCGTCCGGGCCAGTCTCCTGGAATAGGTGATCCAGCGCGGCCCCAATTGCAGCATCGGTGCCGGAAGGCCGATCTTTGGTCGAGTAGACGCGGCAGATGCGGTGGGTTACCGGGAGATGCCGAAAAAGATCGTCATCCGTCAAAGGCCGAACACTATCCGTCACCGGATCGTAGAGGAAATTCTGGGCAGCCGATATAGTCAATGCCAATGGCCGATGGAGATGACGGGCGATATCGATTTGTATTTCGATATCAGCGAATTCAGCCGGAAGCTGCTCACGGATTTTTTTCTCGACGATTTGCTCATCACTGAAAATGCTACTGGCTTCATGAACCCCGGCTGGAAAAACAACATTTCTTTCGTCGATCGCGATCCATTCAATCTGCCGGGCAAGGAATCGCCGCCACCGTTCGCCAAGTGCCCTCTTTCCGGCATGATCGCTGGAATTCCATGATGCAACATCCGCGAACAGCGACCATTCCGTCAGTCGCAAATAATCATCCAATCGATCCATTGGATTGCCAGGAAAAAGAAAGGCCTTGCTGTCACGGAACAAAATTTCGAGCGTTTTATCAATGGATCGGACGGTCCGATGGAAGTAGACGCTCCGGAACAGATCGCTTCGTGCCGCGATGAAGCGGATCAGGGCGTTGAGGCCGCGGGGATGGATTGTCAAACCGCGTCCGGTAAAAAAGCTGTATCGCAGGAGCCGATCGATGTCAAATGCCTTGGCGCTATAACCCGACATGTAGGCATCCCGGAGGACGAAGTCCATATTATCCACTGTGTAGATGCCACAGAACAGACTGCGGAGCAGCCGAAGATACTTCGGCGGCTCCTCGCGGTGGGGAGCCTTGCCGGGAGACGATGCCAATGGATCCGCAGCGAATGATTCCCAATCTTTAGGGGATTCCGAATGTGGCCGGAAAATGAGATAGGCAATCTGGTCGGGATCCAGCCGTTCGTTGTCGGCCAGCCGGCCCCCCGGACATGCCCGAATACCGCACAAGAACGGAGCGAGTTCCTGCCGAATGATATGGGCGCTGAGTGCTTCATGGGTCAAGTGATATTCGGCCAGATAATGGGTGTCGAAAAAATGCCCAAACGGCCCATGACCGATGTCGTGCAACAGGGCCGCCATCCGCATGAGAGATTCGACATAGCCGCGACTGGGAACATCCGGGCAGACATCGGCAAGGCTCTCATAGAGGGCATCCACAACGCGGCTGGCAACATGCATGGCTCCAACCACGTGCTGGAATCGCGTATGCTCGGCCGATGGAAAAACCCACCAGGCCGTCTGGAGCTGATGAATCTGTCTCAGACGCTGGACCCATGGATGGTCCAAAATGGTTCGTTCGGTCGTCTGATTCCCATCGGCTGTGGAAATGAAGGGAATGTAGCCGTGGATCGGATCGTGGCAGAGACTTTCGCGTGCAATATCCTTCATGTATTCTGTAATACCGTAACTGGTAGACCATCACAAGAGATCCTTGTGGTCCACGGCCCCATCCCCGTCGATTGGCATCCTGCGAAGGGGTCTCCTCTGGGAACAGTGCGTCTGCTAGAATGCGTGGCATGTTCCATGACTTTTATGATAATCCGCTCATCACCCGTTACGCCTCGCCGGAAATGGCCGCTCTTTTCGGCCCGCAGCGGAAACACGCAACATGGCGGCGGCTTTGGGTAGCATTGGCCGAGGCCGAGGCCGAGTTGGGCCTCCCAATTTCAAACAAGCAAATTGAATCGCTCCGTCAGCATGTCGAGACCATCGACCTGGAAGCCGCCGCAGCCTATGAAAAAAAGTTCCGGCACGACGTGATGGCCCACATCCATGCCTATGGCGACCAGTGCCCCACCGCGCGGCCGATTATTCATCTTGGAGCGACCAGCTGTTTCGTGACGGACAATACCGATCTGATCCTGTTTCGTGACGCCCTGAAACTGGTTGCACGCCGTTTGGCCGCCACGATCGTTGCCCTCGCCGACTTCGCCGCCAGGTATCGTGCCATGGCAACACTCGGTTTCACGCATCTGCAACCGGCTCAACCGACCACCGTGGGGAAACGTGCGACGCTCTGGGCATATGATCTGGTCTTGGACTTGGCCGAGGTAGAACATCGGCTTGCAACACTCCGATTTCGCAGTGCGCAAGGGACCACGGGAACTCAAGCCAGTTTCCTGGCTCTCCTGGACGGCGATCAGGAGAAGGTCCTGTGTCTTGAACGCCGGATCGCGGAAAAGATGGGATTCGACGCGACCTTCGCCGTTACCGGCCAAACCTATTCCCGCAAGGTCGACACCCAGATCCTGGATACTCTCGCCGGGATCGCGGCCAGCGCCCACAAAGGGGCCACCGACTTGCGACTCTTAGCCCATCGAAAGGAAATTGAAGAGCCCTTTGAAAAGGACCAGATCGGTTCATCGGCCATGGCCTATAAGCGGAATCCAATGCGATGCGAACGCATTTGCTCGCTTGCCCGTTTTGTCCTGTCCCTGCCATCGGCGGCTGCCGCCACGCATGCAACCCAGTGGATGGAACGCACACTCGATGACAGCGCCTGCCGCCGTTTGGTCTTACCACAGGCCTTTTTGGCGATGGATGCCATTTTGATCCTGTACCAAAACGTTGCTCGCGGGCTTGTGGTCTACCCGGCCGTGATTGCGCGGCATTTGCGCGAAGAGATCCCGTTCATGGCCACGGAGAATATCCTCATGGCGGCCGTTGCGGCTGGTGCGGATCGCCAGGACCTGCACGAACGGATCCGGCACCATAGCCAGGCAGCCGCGTCCGTTGTCAAAGAGCAGGGCCTGGACAACGATCTTATCCATCGGCTCGCCTCCGATCCCAGCTTCGCCCAGATCGACCTGGACGCGGCCCTGGATCCAGCCCAACTCATCGGCCGCGCACCCGAGCAGGTAGACGCTTTTCTCCAAGATGTCGTCGAACCAATTCGCCAGCGCTATGCGGGCATGGAACCGACGATCCTACCGGCTATCTAGCGCGCGTCTTTCACATCGCGCCATGAAAAACGAATCACGGCCCGGAATATCTTGCCTGGCATGCACGGCACAAACCGAGAATGATAAACCGGTGGCCGGTTGCTCGGAACGAATGCTTCATGGCAACGGTATCGCGTAGGGCAACAAGTTCGGCATTACGAAATTCGATCAATCGATTGCAGGCCGTGCAGTGCAGGTGATCGTGTTGCGGGTACCCATAATCGTGTTCATAGACGGATCGGCCAGAGATGACCATGCGCCGCAATAAGCCAGCTTCGACCAATTCGTTGAGGGTTCGATAGATGGTGGCGCGGCCAATCTTTTTACCAGCGTCCGTGGGACCAAGCCGGACTACCAGATCATCGGCATCGAAATGCTCGTGGGCTTCAAAGACCAGATCCAACAACACGCGGCGCTGTTGGGTGATCCGCTTGTTACGGATATGGAGGTATTCCGCAAACCGTTCCCATGGCGTGAGGGCAACCTCGACCGTATTGTGTGAGAGATTGTCCGGCATATCCGCGTGGGCACACGACGGCTCGTTGCCACCGGCTTATTGAGACAATTGCAACGCGCGGAATTCGATAAAATGCCCAGAATCAGCAGGCGTTGCGGAACTGTGATCCGACTATTGATTCTAATCCCACACTGGATCCCCCGGCAAGACCCTCGTGCTCAGTCAAACCAGAATTTCAGGGGAAACAGACTTGTGTCTTGAGCGAGCATCATCGATCTCTGATTCGTCATGTTCTCGACTGTCTTTGTCCGACAATCAAAGGCCTTGGCGGTCTTCTTGGATGTTGCAATGAAGAAACACTAGGCCATTTCATCGAGGAGCCGTTCGATCGCTAAATCGAGCTTTTCAGGTGTTTCGTAGGTACCGTCCGCGATTTGCTGTCTGATTTGATTGATGAGATCGTGACGGATTTCACCCATCTCCGCCGATCGGGCAGCCGCCTCAGCCGCCGGAGAAAGATCCAGCCTGTCTCCACCAATATTCTGCGGTTCGGGAAGAGACTGCGGAGCCTTCGCTTCACGGCTATAGTGCGGTGGATTGATGCCTTGCGCGCCGTGAAGATGAGTCGGGCCAAAAATTCGCATCGTCCATACTCCCAAGAAAATAGAAATTGTCTTGCTAGAACCATCATCGACCCACCCCGATCGGAGTGTGCACCCGAATCGGGAGCCGACGCATTAGACACAACAATCTTCGAATAACGGGTTTTCGGAACGATCACCTTACGGCAACTGGTCGTGGATGGTCGGGGCTACCGATCAATCGAACGCTGTCAGTTCGTCCACCTGTAGGTTGCAGGAAGACGACATCAGTTCATCCGAATCGCAGGATCTGAACTCCATGTTGTCAAATGAATACGTCTGGAAACCGAATGGATGGTGAACCGGATGGTGAACCGATCTGAATACGCCGGTCGTCAGGCCCCAGTTCATACCCGCCACGTTGAATTCCCGAATTATCCGGAATACCAGGTTGGATCGGGATTGTAGGTCACTTCAACCAGCCGGGCAAGATCGGCACAGGGCTTGCCCGCTGATCCGATCATAAGTAACACAACCCTTTTCTTTAAAAGAACTTCCGTATAGTCTCCGAACCTTCGCCAGCCCGTTGCGTCCCAAGAATGATGAACCGAAATCAACGACTTGCGTAAAATAAGATGGGTAGACTGCTAGTAACGGTTGATCGGCGATCGGTACCCTGGATTAGCCAGACATCCGATGGCAAACTATCACGAACGGCCAGGCAAATCCCATGCATGATGACGGGGCCTGCATTCTGTGTTCTCCAGTCAAACATGGCATGGAACGGAGAGGAGGGCCCAAGATGATTATCTACTATCTCTCGACCGACCATCCCCTCGGGGATCGGCTCTTGCCGCCGATTGTATTCAAAGCGGTTGCATTCCACCAATTTGATGAGGCAATCAATGGACAACTTGCGGACCTGTCCTCCAAGTGGAGTGGTCCGGCAACGGTTCCGCAACGTTCCTATGCCTCTGCGTGGCGTTTTCGGAGGTTCCGCCGAGGGCGCAACATCCTAAGATAGGGCCATGCGAATCCTTCTTGCTAGCCCGCGTGGATTTTGTGCCGGTGTTCATATGGCGATCGCATCGCTTGAATTGGCACTGGAATCGAATGGACCGCCCATTTATGTCTATCATGAAATCGTCCACAACAGGCATGTCGTGGACAGGTTTCGGAGCCAGGGGGTTCAATTCGTTAGCGATTTAAGCACGGTACCTGAAGGGGCAATCCTGTTGTTTTCAGCGCACGGCACCTCGCCCGCGATCCGCCAGGCCGCCCGGCAACGCCATTTGCGTACCATCGATGCAACCTGCCCTCTGGTGACGAAGGTTCATCATGAAGCAATCAAGTACGCCAAGTCCGGTTTCACTGTCGTGCTGATCGGGCACGCAGGCCATGACGAGGTGGTTGGGACCATGGGTGAAGCGCCCGAATCGATCGTATTGGTCGAATCGCTCGCCGACGTGGATCGAATTGAAGTATCGGATGCGGACAAGGTCGCCTACCTCACTCAGACCACACTCTCAATCGATGCTGCGCGCGAGATTATCGCCCGTCTCCGGGAGCGTTTTCCGAAGGTAATCGGTCCATCCAAAGCGGACATCTGCTATGCGACCCAGAATCGTCAGGAAGCCATCGCCGAGCTGTCGGGCGAGGCGGACCTGGTCCTGGTCCTGGGCAGTCGGAACAGTTCGAACAGCCAGCGACTCGCCGAAATCGCCCGCCAGCGGGGCGTGACAGCCCACCTGATCGACGGGCCCCAGGATATTGATTCGTCTTGGCTGATGGGAGTGGAAACCGTCGTGGTCACCGCCGGGGCCAGCGCGCCGGAAATTGTCGTCCAGGAATGCATCGCATTCCTGAAAACGGGCTTCGGTGCCAGCATCGAACACCGCCTGTTCCGCGAAGAAAATGTCTCCTTTCCATTCCCGAAAATGGCCTAGTCGAGCTTGACACCGGCCGGGAAATGAACACAATCCGCATTCCCGTGTGATCGCAGACCAGGACGGTCTTCTGCTAGCACGGCCGATAGCCGACGGCCCACATTCAATTTTCGCCAGGCATGGAGGCCTTGCGACATGGTTGAAATCCAAAGACCCGCCCATGAAGTATCTCTGTCCGCCGTACTATCCGATGCGATTGATACCCGTTTTTCCGAGCTAACCGTTCATGCGTGTTGCTGCGATTCTCGGCAGGTTCGGCCCGGTGATCTCTTTGTGGCTTTGGTCGGCCACCACCATGACGGACATGATTTCGCCCATCAAGCGACAAGGCGTGGTGCCATTGCCATTCTGGCGGAGCGGCCGCTACCGATCCGAGACGTGCCGGTCCTCGTTGTCCAGGACACCCGCAAGGCCTATGGTCTTATTTGCCACGCCCTCGCTGGTTGGCCGGCAAACGACCTCAAGGTCATTGGTGTCACTGGTACGGACGGCAAGACCACGACCGCCGCCCTGATCACCTCGGTGATGAACGTCGCGGGTGGCCGTGCCGGATCCCTGACGACCCTTGGATACACCGACTCCCAGATCGCCACAACCGCAACCCACACCACGCCTCCCCCGCCCCTCTTGGCCCAGTGGCTCGCCCAGATGGCAGCCTCGTTCTGCACCCATGCTGTCGTCGAGGTTTCAAGTCATGCCCTGGCACAATATCGTTTGTCCGGCATGCAACTCGACATGGCCTGCATCACAAACATCACGCGGGCCCATCTCTATGATCACAACTCACTCGAGAATTATCGCCAGACAAAGGCCCGGATTATCCACTTACTCGATCAGGATGCACTGGTCGTGCTGAATGCCGACGATCCCATATCGATGCGGCTTCTGGCGGATATCCCATGTCCCGCATTAACTGTCGGAATCAAACAACCTGCGGAAATAACGGCATCGGTTATCGATCGCAACCTTTGTGGCCAATCCTTTTTGATCACTGCCGGAGATGAAACGGTTGCCGTGCAGACGCGCATGATCGGCGACCATCATATCTACAACTGTTTGGAAGCCACGGCCATTGGACTGGCATCCGGGATCGACTTAATTACGATCGCTCGTGGACTCGAACAAGTGGAGACACTCTCCGGGCGTATGGAACGAATCGACTGCGGGCAACGTTTTGCGGTTTTCGTCGATGCCGCCAAAACGCCCTATGCACTTTCCGCGACAATCGATTCCCTGCAACAAGTGACGCCAGGCCGCCTGGTATGCGTATTGGGTGCCGATGGCAGAACCGACCGCGATGAAAGGCACCGCCTGGCTCGAACGGCCGAGCAACTGGCCGATAAAACGATTCTCACAACCGGCAATCCGGAAAACCAGCCACCCCAGTGGATTGCCGTGGATCTTCTGGACGGTTTGGATTGCCCGCAAGATGCGTCCGTGATCCTCGATCGTCGGCAAGCCATTCTCCATGCGCTCGCCGAAGCCGGGCCCGATGATACCATCCTGATCACAGGGCTTGGCCATGAAACAGACCCACGGTTCGGAAACCAACATATTCCCTTGGATGACCGGGCCATTGTCCGTGAGGCTCTGTACCAACAAGATACCATCCCACTCCCCTGGCGATTTGCAGCCTAGAGATCGAAGAGACACCCCACTCCTTTTTAGTCCACACGCCCTGCGCCATGTACCGTTCGCCTTGAGCCCCTATCCCTTCCTCATTCGCCATACGTCCTTCGTCTTTCAACCTTTCCCCTACCCTCTTCCATGCCCCTCCAATCCTTCGTCACCGTCGGTGAACTCGCCAAGGCATTGAATGGCCGGCTTGAATTGGGATCCCTGCCGCCATTGGAAGGGACGCTCACGGTAGTTGGCAGAATATGCACCGATATCGATCGTGTGGGGGATGGGGATGTCTATTGGGCAGTCGACGGAATGAGGAACAGCAGCTGTCAATTCGTCGAGGAAGCCTATGCGCGGGGCGCGGCGGGCATTGTGGCTGCCGGCTATCGCGGCGTACCGTGGTCCGGGCGTTGGGCCGTCCATGTTGCCGATGGAGGGGCGGCCCTGTTATCCGCCGCTTTCCATACAAAGACACGCGGGCTGAAAATTGCGGGTATTCAGGAACCAAGTCAAACCAACGCAACCAAATCGATGCCAACGGCCCTGTGTCGCAAAGTGCCGATTGGTCCGTGCATGCTTCTGGACTGGAGCCGGAATGCAACCGCCGATCTCTGGTCCAGGGCGCTTGAGGAACTGCGAGGCCTTGATATGCACGGCCGGCGCTGGATTGTGTGCGGTGATCTGTGCAGCCTGCAATGGGATCACGGCGCGATGCATCGCCGCATCGGAACGGATGCGGTTCGACTCGGCAATGCCAGCGGACTGGTTGCCTGTGGCCAATTTGCCCACCTGGTGATCCTGGGCGCGCAAGGCGCTGGTTTGTCACCGGCCCGAACCATCGCATGCCGCCACATCCGTCAGGCAATCGATTTCCTGCGGTATCACTTGGCTGCCGGTGACAGCCTGCTTGTCGCCGGTTCCCGTCACCTGAACATCGTCCCCGTGGTGGAATATTTCGAACAACATCACAGAACACAAGCCGCCTGAGGGCATGCACTATAGAACCATGTTTCCCGAACCAATGAGGCTTCGTCGCTGGTCCATCAGATTGCGGGATCTGATCGACCGCCCTCCCCTGGGTTGGAGCTTTCGACCTGCCACCTTGCTGCGGTATCTGGGTCGACCGCCGGTGCCAGGCGCTTCGCGATGAAGCTTGCGACTGGGCGCCGGGGCGGCCAACCGCCGCCCCGGCGGCTCAGCGGACAGGGCATGGGCCGTTCTGGGCATCCAGGATCGCCCGGAACCGGCGGATGTGGTCCGGCGTGCTCCCGCAACAGGCACCAACGATCCGCGGGCCAGCGGCGAGGAGTCGCGGCAATCCCGCGGCCATTTCGGTGGGGGTTTGCCGATAGACAATCGCTGCCCCCTCGAGAACCGGCTGGCCGGCATTCGGTTGGGCCATTGTCGGTAACGTGCAGGCTGCCCGATATGCTTCGACGATGATTGCCGCCCAATGAATATCAACTCCAGTGCCGCAATTGAGCCCAATGATGTCCACTCCCGCCTCTTGCATGAATTGGGCAGCCTGGGCCGGTGCCGTCCCCATCATCGTTCGGGCCGCCGTACCATCGGGTGCGATATCAAAGGCCATCGAACCAATCACACACGCCGCGCCAGCCCGGCGGGCGGCCTCGATGCCAATACCCAATTCGTCAAGCGATGTCTGGGTCTCGATGATGATCGCGTCAACACCGGCGTCGACTAAAAGTCCAGCCTGCTCATGATAGGCATCTCGAACTCGGGACGCCGGGATGTCGCCCAATGGCTCCATCATGCCACCAAATGGGCCCATATCTCCTAAAATAAAGCCGATTCGATCTCCAAACGCCTCCCGGGCGATGCGGACGGCCGCCCGGTTGACCGCGGCCGTATTGTTGGCCTGACCATATCGGTCCAGCGCGATACGGCAGCCATTGAAGGTATTGGTGATCAGGCAATCACTACCCGCTTCAACATAGCCGCGTTGGATAGCACGGACTCGATCCGGTTGCTCCACGTTCCACATCTCACCACATTGACCCGGTTCCAAGCCAGCCTGCTGCAATTGGGTCCCCATGGCCCCGTCACCCAACAAGACGCGATTGGCAATCGCTTCAAGCAACGTCTCACGCATGTTGATCCTTTCCCAATAGGACCCTCCGTGTTTCGCCGACGGGGAACGACCCATCCGGATTCCACGCGGGTGGTCCCAAAATACATTGACATGCCATGCCCCGAAAAGTACCATACATCTTGCATAACAAATCGCGAATATCTATTCCTTCGAAAGGGCGTATGGTCCACTCGGTATCTGAGATCGAATTGATCAAGCTGGCAGCCCGGCTCTATTATGTCGACAGCCTCTCTCAGGTGGAAGTCGCGCGGCTTCTTGCGGTGTCCCAGGCCAAGGTTTCAAGGCTACTCCAACTGGCCCGGGAAAAGGGCGTGGTTCAAATCACCGTGAGTGAATACGAGCCGAGGGTTCCGGAACTCGAGCAGAGACTTGCCGATACCTACGATCTTGGTCACGTCGCGGTGATTCGGGATCCGCATGTTCGAACCACGGCAAGTATCCGCTCGAATGTGGGCTATTTTGGTGCTCCGGTGGTGACGCGTCTGTTGCGAGCCGGGCAAGTGATCGGCCTAACCGGTGGCCGGGTGCTCGCCGAATTGATACGGCATGTGTCCGCCTCGGACCACTTGGGAGGTTTGCGGGTTGTCCAGTTGATGGGAAGCATCGGCGCCGATGTGGCCGAATTTGATGCCGTCGAATTAAGCCGCAGACTGGCGAATGTGTTGGGGGGCACCTTGTATACACTGAACACACCCGCGCTGGTTTCCTCCGCGGCCAGTCGCAATTCATTTCTAAAACTCGAACAAGTTCGAGCCGTCTGGAAACTCTACAACGAAATGGATGTCGCCCTGGTGGGGATTGGTTCGCTGTCGGATTCCTCGTTCATCGAACGGGGTACGTACCGAGCCGAGGATCTCAAGCGGATGCACGCACTGGGCGCGGTCGGTGAAATCTGCGGCCGTTTCTACGATGCGAATGGGCACGAGTGTCAATCGGAATTCCGGGACCGGATCGTTAGTATCCAATTCAATGAATTGCGCCGCATTCCATTGACGGTGGGAGTGACAGCCGGTTCGGGGCGGGCCGAAGCAATCGCCCCTGTCTTGCGAGTCGGCTTGGTCAAGGCACTTATCATCGACGAAAACGGAGCCCGCGCGGTCCTGGAAATCGCAGACAAGTCGAACCGCAAAGGGAAGAAAAAAGGAGCGCAGGTTCGGTGACCGCAATGAACGTGGCAATCGGTTGTGACGAAGCAGCCCTCCAACTCAAAGAAACGATCAAACAGCATCTTGTGGACCAGGACCGCGTGCCGGTGGAGGTCACCGATTTCGGAGTGCACACGCCCGATCCGGTCGATTATCCGGATATCGCCGTCCAAGTCGCACAAGCGGTGGCTGAAGGCAAATGTGAACGTGGCATTCTCCTTTGCGGCACGGGACTGGGCATGGCAATCGCCGCAAATAAGGTTCCAGGCATCCGCGCGGCAACCTGCCACGATGTCTTCTCCGCGGAACGGGCTCAAAAGAGCAACCATGCTCAGATCATCACCCTTGGCGCGCGTGTCATCGGCCCGGAACTTGCCAAAAAAATCGTTTCCGCTTGGTTGGAGTCCAACTTCGCCGGAGGCCCATCGGCCCGGAAAGTCGAAAAAATCATGCAGATCGAAGCCAAATACCACGCCCACCACGGATCGTGCACGCGATGACGAACGAATTGGCCACCGGGCAAGAAGCGGAAAAACGGATCAATGCGTTGCTATGGAATGGGGCAATGACCCGCTTCGTGCGGATCGGATCGGGCGCTTTGGCAACCATCGATGATTGCATCAGCCAATGCTTTCAAGAGAAACCTGTTGTGATCATCGCCGACTCGAGCACCTATTTGGCGGCAGGACAAGCTGCCAACGAACGGCTCCACGCCGCGGGCCGCGATGTTTTGGATCCATTCCTGTTCGAGGAGAAAGATCTCTACGCCGAATATCGGTTTGTCGAACAACTCGAAACATTTCTCCGTGGAACCGATGCAATTCCCATCGCCGTCGGATCGGGAACCATCAACGACTTGACCAAATTGGCATCCCATCAGACGGGCCGGCCCTACATGGTGGTCGGCACCGCGGCGTCGATGGACGGCTACACGGCTTTTGGAGCATCCATCACCCGCGACGGTTACAAGCAGACCATGGCATGCCCGGCCCCGCTGGCCGTCGTGATCGATCTGGATGTGATTGCCAACGCGCCTCCAGGGATGAATGCAGCCGGCTACGCGGACCTGATCGCCAAGGTACCGGCCGGGGCCGACTGGATACTCGCGGACTGGGCCGGCGTGGAACCCATCGATCCCGACGCCTGGGGGCTCGTGCAACCCCAATTGCGGACTTGGCTCGGTGATCCGGCTGGTATCCGGCGCGGGGATCGGACCGCTTTGGCCGGATTGGTCGAAGGCCTGATCATGACCGGACTCGGCATGCAACGCGCCAATTCCAGCAGGCCGGCATCGGGGGCCGATCACCAGTTCAGCCACCTCTGGGATATGCAGCACCATACCCACCACGGCGCCACGCCTTTGCACGGATTCAAGGTCGCGATCGGAACTCTCGCCTCGGCAGCCATGTACGAATGGGTCCTTGCCAAGCAGGCCGAGATGATCGCGACCAGCCCCTCGGCAATTCGCGATCGATGGCCTTCTTGGGACCGGACCGAACAAGACGTCCGATCCAACTTCGCCAACGGATTCCTGGCCGAGCAGGTCCTGAACCAGTGCCGAACCAAATACATGGAATCGAACGTACTGGGCAAACGCCTGGAACGCTTGAAAAGCCAGTGGGATGCCGTCTCTTCCGAACTGAGCCGTCAACTTCTCCCAGCAAAACAGATCCAGTCGATGCTGGCCGATGCCGGCGCGCCCCACACGCCGGAAGCGATCGGAATCTCCCGCACGCGGCTTCGCACGAGTTTCGGCCAAGCCCAGAAAATTCGCTCCCGCTACACCATCTTAGATTTTCTCCTTGAGGCAGGATGGTGGGATCACTGCATCACGGATTTATTCGAACCTGGAGGTTTTTTTCATGGCAGTTGACGAGACAACCGATCGGCTTGCCGCGATTCGGCATCTGGCTCTCGATATGGATGGGACAATCTACAAAGGAGGTACCCTCTTTGAATGCACGCATCCTTTTTTGGCACAAGTGCGCGAATTGGGAATTTCCTATACATTTCTAACCAACAATTCTTCACGCAGCGCACGCGATTACCTGGCGCAACTGAAAAAGTACGGCCTGGACGTCCAACCAGGCCAGTTGCTGACCTCAGGCCTGGCGACGATCGAATACCTGAAAGCCAACCACCCCGATTTCCGGCATCTCTATATCCTAGGCACGGAAAGCCTTCAAAAGGAATTCCGCGAGGCCGGTTATACCACTGCAGGCGAACTGGCTACGGACGAGCCGGATGCTGTCATTGTTAGCTTCGATACCACTCTGGTTTACGAGCGACTTTGCATGGCCGGCTATTGGATCGGGCAAGGCAAGCCGTACATTGCAACCAACCCTGACCGGATCTGCCCAACGGATCGGGAAACGCTGCTAGTCGACTGCGGCGCCTTTTGCAAGTGCCTCGAAAGTGCCACGGGCCGATCCCCGGATGTTGTCTTGGGCAAGCCACACCCCGCCATGCTTCAGGGTATTTTAACACAGCACCAGCTGGATCCCCACGAATTGGCCATGGTTGGTGATCGCCTGTATACGGACCTGGCGATGGCCCGGGTATCCGGCGCCGTGGGCGTGTTGGTTCTCACGGGAGAAACAACACAAGAAGACATGGAGAACTACCCCGATCCTCCGGATGTCGTCGTCTCGGATATCGGCGAATTGGGGCGATTACTTCAGAATCTCCGATAGGGACTCCGATAGGGACTGGTCTCCTGATCAGTCCCTCCCGGATATGGACACCCCGATATGGCCTGGTCTCCCAACCAGTCCCTCCCGGATATGGACTGGTCTCCTGACCAGTCCATATTTCCTACGAAAAAAACAGACACACGAATCAAGGACGTGAGACAGAAACTCCAGAAAGAATACGCCGCCCGCCCATTCTCTGCGTCCTCTGCGTCCTCTGTGTTTCATCTCATGTCGTGGTCGGGAGACCACGACAGAACCTGTGATCGTCGGTCTTCGGTCTTTCTATGCTTTGGGCCGCGCGTGCCAGGTGAAGGCCAGCAAAATTCCGGCGAGGGCCGAACAGGCCAGGATTGTGTAGAGGACCATATTCCAGGCCGCGATTTCTCCATACAAGGTGGTGTAGTGGTCCACCATCCAACCGAATCCATAATTTTCAGCCGCCGTGCCAAGGTAACCGAACAGACCGATAAATCCGGCCGCCGTCCCGATCGCCTTCTTCGAAGCCACATCGAGGGCCGCGATGACAATCAGGTTGATTACCGGATAGATGAAGAAGCCAATCATGGCAAGCATCGTCATATCGACCCAAAGATACCCTTCGGGTGTGACGAGGATGACTGCGTACGCGGCGACCACCGGGATCATGCAGAGCGCGGAGACCATGCCGCGGCGGCCACCAGCCAGGTCGGAAATCCAGCCCAGCATGATCGTGGATGGAATCCCCCCAAAATTCATGACTAAGATGGCCAATCCACCCTCTTGCAACGATGCCCCTTTCACTTCCTTCAAATAAGTCGGCCCCCAGTCGTGGAGCGCATACCGGGCAATGTAGGCGAAGAAATTCGCGATGGCCAGCAGCCAGACGTATTGATTCAATAATACCTTGTCAACAAACAATTCCTTGGCCGTGAGATTGCGCTCCAAGGATTCACGATCGATCGCCCCTTCCGGGAAATCCTGCCGGTATTCTTCAATGGGCGGCAGGCCAACCGATTGGGGTGTGTCCCGCAACCGGAAAAACAGGTAGACGGCGCCGACCGCGGAAATAATTCCCGGCACAAAGAAGGCATATTCCCAGCCACCATAGGTTGCGAACGCCCACGCAGCGAGAACACCCGCGATCCCGCCGCCGAGATTATGCGATGTATTCCAGATGCTGAATGTCAATCCCCGCTCGGATGTGCTGAACCAATGCCCCATGGAACGCCCGCACGGTGGCCATCCCATGCCTTGAACAAAACCATTGATTGTCCAAAGTGTCAAATGGATCCAGTAGCCGGTGACCCATCCGAAGACAAAGTTGCAGACCGCGGATATCAACAAACCGGCCGCCATGAACTTCCGCGGATCGCTTCGGTCGGAGACGGCACCCATCAGAAACTTACCGACGCCGTAACTGATCGAGGCGGCGGCCATGAGAAGCCCAATATCTGCCTTATCATAGACAAGGGCCTCCTCCATTTCCTTCGCGACGGTTGCCAGATTCCCTTTCCGCAACAGATAGAATGTTGCATAGCCGATGAATGTCGACTCCATGATACGCCACCGGTAACGCGGATACAGCCTTCGCACTGCATCGTCCGGGAGGCGTTTGATAGGAGGCGCCGGTGCAAAATAGCGGCAGAGGGCAGAAAATGGATTAAAAAACATCAGAGATTTGTCCTCTCGATGAAACGGGGCTCGAACGCAACCACTGGCGATCTGCAATCTCGCGATTTCCAAGCGGTGTATCAAGAATGCCTTTTATATTCCATGGATCAAAGTGCCGCTATGGCCCGCCTCATAAGAAATGCAAGGCTCGAAGAAGCCAGCTTTTTCGAAAGAGAAGCCCGGCTTTTTTGAAAAAGAAGCCCGGCTTTTCGAAAAAGCCGGGCTTCTGGATTCGGAATGATTCCTAAACCGTGCACGGACCTGACCAACCAAGTCTCCAGTTGCGCGCCACGGCAGGTCTCTAGAAGAAGGAAACCCGATCCATCCGAGCCTGATACCAAGATACAAGTCGATTTATGAATAAATATTATTGTTTTCCATATTGCTTGATATCTGTTCGGACGGCACGGATAATGCAGTCATCGTTCATGTCGTGCACTTGTAAAGCCCATCTCGGGACGTGCATCCGATGAGCCAGAGAGTATGAAAAAGGCTCTGCGGTTGTTCCGCGGAGCCTTTTTTAATATCAAGCATTGAACCGCCACAGGGCCGGGCGGGTGCTCGTGACGGCCTGGCATCCGCTATCCAGTGCCTTTTGAATATCGTCCGTCGTATGGCAGAGTCCGCCGGCAATGCGGGGGAGCCGGCATTTGCGGAACGCGTTGGCCGTCTGAACGGCAGCGACAGCCGGCAGAAGTTCGATGGCATCGGCCTTCGATTTGGAAGCGATCGCGACCGCGCGGGAGACCGCACGGGTGTCTTGAAGAAAAAAACGGACGACGGAAAGCAGATTCAAGCGGCTGGCCGGTTTTACCAGTTGCTCATGGACGGTCACAATCCCTCGGATCCTTGGCATTTGCGCTAAGAGCTCCAAGCCGGCCTCGTTGTTTTCCAGTCCGGATACCAAATCGATATGGACCAACAGCTCCGTCTTGTTCAATGGGGCTCTGTCGAACAAATGGAGGATCCGCGGGAGATCCGCAATGGCCCCACCCTGGATCAAAACCACACTGGCCCGCGAGATCACATCCCGCTCCGAGGATGGATCCCAAACCACCGGGATCACTGGCTGCCTCAAACAGTGTTCAATCGACGATGCTATCGACATGCTTCCACCAATCATTCGAGCTGATTTGGATCGTCATTCTTTGAATTGAATCATAGGCCGAAAGCCTTTTCCACCGTAGGCGGTATTAGGCCCGTGCTTTCTTTAGCACAGGTGAACAAATCCAAAGAAGCCATGTTAAAAAAGAATATTCGTTCTTCGGATTTGGTTTATACAAGTCGGTTCACTTGATGTGTTTCAGGAGATATTACTTTATCAAGATGCGATGCAGGCGTCCTAGCCCCCTCGCCTGCAAAATGATCGCGTTAAGGATCTTATCTTGGGAATCCTCTTCGATCATTTTGGGGAATGGGGTAAGGAAAAATGATTTCTGGGTTTGTCTAGAAAGAATATTTAATCAGCTCGAATCAATGACTTGACGACGCTTTATTATCAAGTTTATAATAAGAGCGTACAATTCGATTCCAGCTCTACCGGCATTGGCCGACTAGTGCACTGATAGGGCCAGAGACAACCGAGACAGGCCCCGCGGTAGCATCGCGGGGCTTTTTTATTGGCATGAACGGAATATATATTCAACCCGACGATTTGCTGAATACGCTCCGCGACCGCGAATTGGATGTCCTCGTGATTGGTGGCGGCGTGGTAGGAGCGGGTGTGGCTCGGGACGCGGCCATGCGTGGTCTGCGGACCGCATTGATCGAGCAACACGATTTTGCATTTGGCACGAGCAGTCGATCGAGCCGGCTTCTGCATGGCGGGATCCGTTATTTGGCGCAAGGCCGCGTTGGCCTGGTTTGGGAAGCAAGCCGCGAGAAGACGGTGATACATCGGATCGCGCCACATCTGGCCGAGCCGCTCCCGTTCCTGTTCCCGACGCGGAAAAAAACACCCTGGTCGCGGTGGAAACTCGGCATTGGCGTCAAGATCTATGACCTGTTATGCGGCCGCCGCAATTTGGGAAAGAGCCGCGGAATGGATGTCGCTGGAATCCTCGAACAACTCCCCGGCCTGTCAACGCAGGGCCTGACCGGTGCGGTCCGTTATTTCGACGGCCTCACCAACGACGCACGGCTTGTTCTCGATACGCTGCGGTCCGCCGCCGATCATGGCGCGGTCGCGTGCAACTATGTGCGATTCCTCAATGCAGTTCCAAAAAACGGCCAGTGGATCTGCAACCTCCAGGGAACGCAAACAGGGACCGAGCTGGAAATACAAACCCGGTCGATTGTCAATGCCACGGGTCCGTGGTCGGATCGTATCCCGCTTGCGAAAACATCGCTCCGCCTGACGAAGGGAGTTCATTTAGTGATCCAGCGATCACGGCTGCCCGTGCCAGACGCCGTCGTCATGGCGGAGGGGGACCGGATTCTCTTCGCCATTCCGTGGGGAGAACGCGTGATTCTAGGGACCACGGATACGGATTACGACGGGCCACTTGATGAGCCAACCTGTGATTCCCAGGATATCCGTTACATACTCGATGTCACCAATAGCGCATTCCCGGACGCCCATCTGGTCGAGGCAGATCTGTTGAGCACGTGGTCCGGACTCCGGCCACTCGTCGCCGATCGAAACGGCAACCCGTCCGACATCTCCCGCCGCCATGAAATTAAAATGAGCCATCCGGGCTGGTGGGATGTGACAGGCGGAAAACTAACATCCTACCGGTTGATGGCCGAGGAGACGGTGAATGCGGTCTCCCGCTATCTGGGCGCTGAAAAAATCGTATGCCAGACAGCGCACGTCTCGTTGCTTTCCAACGAGGAACTCAATGGCTACAGCAGCATTCTACCGCCACCGGTTTCCGAAGCCGCGGTGGAACACTACTGCCGCTCCGAATGGGCTCGCCATCTGGACGATGTGATGGTCCGCCGAACGAGCTGGCGCTATTACTGCCCAGACCATATAGAGATTGCCGCTAAAACCGCGCAGTGGATGAAAAAATTGTTACAATGGGATGAGGCGGAAATGGGAAATCAATTGAGTCGCTATCGGCGGTTGGCCGGGATTGTTTACCCGCCGCCACCATACCGATTGCCGGCCCATGATGGAAATCCATACAATAAAACGGCACCTGCTTCCTCGCACCCTGCGTAAAGATTTGAATTTGAAATAGACGTTTGATCATTTCGGCTGAGCTTGAATTCATATCAACGTGTCTTGTGATTTTGATGAATTTTTATTGGGAACCTAATCTATTCTTCATGAATAATGCTGAACCTATCCTACGGGATGAGCGAAAAAAAGCTCCGACTCAGTTCCCTCTCCCTTCTGGGAAAGGATTCGGGAGAGGGCAGTAAAAATAGACTTTTACTGGGCAGGTTTTGCGTTGTTGATTCGTTTTTTGTCGCACAAGTTTCTTTTGGAGGGATTGAACTGATGACTGCACATTACAAGTACTTGTTTCGCGCGGCGCTGGTCGGCGTTTGTTGCGTGGTCCTTCTCGGGGCCGCGACGGCTCAGGACATCGTAACCACGAGTTTCCAAAATGGAGCGAATGGTTACACGGGGACATTCGATCGTGGGATCAGTGACGTGGCATCTCAAGAAACGGACCTAGGTGGCGTGGCCTACGGCTGGCTGGATGGGGTTGACATCAGCTTGTCTCCTCCTGTCGGAGACCGTCAGATTCTCATGCGGTTCGATAACATCTTCGGCACGGGTCAGAATCAGATCCCGACTGGAGCGACTATTCTTGAAGCCGAACTGATTCTTGCCACCGGCCTGGCAGGAAACGCACAAACGGGTGGCCCCTTTGGTGTGGCGGGATTGCTTCAGGCATTTGATTCAACAACCTCGTACTTCATGGATTTCGAGTCGGCAACAGAATTCGAAAGCCGTGGCGCGTGGTGGAAAGATGGCTATGCAACTCGTCCCGTAGGCTGCTGGGGATTTATGAATCCCGGAACGGTGGGCGGTACAAATGTGGTACCCATCGTACAGTCCTGGGCAAACGGTTCCCCGAATTATGGTTTTGTCATTCAAGCGGGAATGGGCGATTTATTAGAAGCTGGACAGTCTAATACGACTGACGGCTGGGCAATACGTACCACAGGGTTCCCCTATAGCGACCAACGACCCAAATTGGAGGTCTCATATACAACAGCTGAGGTGATCAAGACTTCTTTTCAGGAAGGCACGAACGGCTATACCGGCACGACAATGGCAATTGTGAGTAGCGGCCCCAACGCCTTGATATATGACGAAGACGGTTCCGAAATAACTGTCGATGCATCCTTAACGGAACAACCATATTTGGACGGTGTCATTTTTACGGACTCCGCTGGAAATACCAACTCGCAAGACCGCTTTGGCCTCTTGAAATTCGACAATATCTTTGGAAGCGGCGCAGTGCCCACGACCATACCCGTAGCCAAGGCATGGGCCGTGATCACCTCGGGTGACGACCACAAGGACACCAGATCCCAAGGTTCCTGGTCGATACACACAATGCTGCGTCCTTGGGATTTCACGACACTGCATTCCAACATAGGTGCCGTAGCCGGTTTGCAGGTTGGTGATAACGACATCAGCCCGGCCCTCGATATCAAGACTGGTATGATACAGGGATCTGAAATTTGGTTCGATGTGACCGACTATGTTGAAGGCCTCCGGACTGGGGCGGTAGACTACGGCCTCGCCATTCAAGCCTATAACACCGGCGATGGCTGGTTCTTTCACTCCAATGGATCAAGTTTGACGGAGGCCCGCCCGCGATTGGTGGTCTATTCGGCCTTCCTCGGTGGGGAGCCTCTGGAGGGAGATTTCGATGGCGACCTGGATGTGGATGGAGCCGATTTCTTGATCTGGCAGCAGGGATTCGGCACGACATACAATGCCGGGGATCTTGCTGCATGGCAGTCAAATTTCGGCACGATTCAAAGTTCGGGGCCGATGGCCACTGCCATACCGGAACCGAGTACCCTATTGCTGCTGATGGGAGCGGCAATTGCGGTGGCTTGCGCGCGAATGCGGTCATTCGTCGCATAGCAATCCGCCGCGGGAAGGACCCGCACACTGAAGTAGAGCAGTATGGCGCGCCCGTCCGGTGACGGGCGCGCGGTTTCTCCCTGGCCGTTGATGGCTTGAGAGAAATGCGTGGTATGTGTTTTGGATTTCGATATTCGGATTTCGTTCGCGACCTACGGCCGCGAGAGGGCTAGCTGTGCATAAGAGGGTTTCTATCGGCTCCTTGGGGCAAGGTAATTTTAAATATAATAATATCTATCAAGAAGCCGGAACCTCGATTAGGAGGAGACTACGGATGTCAACAAAACGAACCGCTTTTACACTTGTGGAATTGCTGGTGGTGATCGCCATCATCGGCATCCTGGTGGCACTGTTGTTGCCGGCAGTCCAGGCCGCCCGCGAGGCCGCCCGCCGCAGCACGTGCCAAAACCACGTGAAACAAATCGGCCTGGCAACACTCACTTTTGAAGAAGCCAACAAGGAATTTCCGCCTGGGCATTGGACCGAAACGGTCTCAACTGGGACTGGGCGACCACGCACGGTCCAGTCCAGCGCACTCACGTATGTCATGCCATACATTGAAGAAGCCTCCATTGGTGACAAATGGGATTTTACGCAGACCTGGAATTATTCAGATTCAAGTTTGGTAATCGACAATCTGCGGCTCAGCCAGACCGAGATAACCGTCCTCCGCTGCCCATCCGTGCAAGTGGATCGTGGAGAATGGCCTGGTGCCATCGATTACTCGGTCTGCGAACAGATCAATCTGGGCGGAGCCGCGTTGAATGATCTGACGGCTCAAGGTCTCATCAGGCCTCGGCCCAACAAAAACGGCCGGTATCAGAGTATCCTGGGTGTCGCGGTCTCGATCGACGAGAGTGGGCTGGTGAAACCCAAACGCAGGTATTGCACTGATGGGCTCTCGCAGAGCATGATGTGGTTCGAAACGGCCGGGCGGCCGATCTACTACCGCGAAGGGGAGCAATATATCATCCGCGGTGAGCCACAACAAACCGAGGGCGGCCATACCTGGGCACAATATGTCAACTGGTACGATGTCCACGAACGGTGCGGTACCAGCATGATGAATTGCACGAATCACGAGGAAATCTACAGCTTCCACGTCGGCGGTTGCTACTTCGGATTCGGCGACGGATCGGTGCAATTCTTGAAAGATTCGATCGATCCGGACATCTTTGTATCGTTTTTCACTCGTGACGCGGAAGATATCGTCGATCCCGCGGCAATGTAGCCTGCAAACATCCACGCATGGTGCGTGCATGTTTCCGAATTAGCCTATAACGGACAGGATTGCCATGGACATACCATTTTCAAAAATGTATCTGGCTTGGATCATCTCGCTCGCATGGATCGCCGGCTGCTCCCAGACCGATGGGGATCGCATGAAGGTTTATCCTGTTCATGGGACAGTCACCGTCGATGGCAGACCTGCCGAAGGCGTGGAGATAGTCTTTTTTGGCGCCACGGAGGATTTGAAGGGGAAAGGCACCGTGGCCCCCTATGGGACGACCGACGAGAACGGTGTGTATCACCTGCGAAGCTACGATCCAGGGGACGGCGCGCCGGCCGGCAAATTCAAAGTCTCGATTATCTGGCCTGAACCGACACCGCCAGGGGCCGCTGAGGAAACGATGCAGCGAATCGATCGCTTCAAGTCTCGCTACGCGAATCCCGAAAAATCCGGATTGACCGCCGAGGTTCCCGAAGGCGGGGGCGAGATTCCCCCATTCAAACTGTGAGCGCCTACCCAGGGTGGCCGTTCACAGGCCGCCGGGGACTGGCTCATTTTTCGGCCCGTTTAAGCCTTTCCGCTAGTTCGTGCGTGAAGGCCGAAAAATGTGCCTGTCCCCTTACGGTCGCCGCGAAAATCGGGACAGTCCCCATGAACGGTTCCACCCTGGATTTGTATAAGGTCCACCCTGGGCAACGCCGTGAACGATTTTCTAAATGAATGTTTTTAAAGGTCATGTTTCCCAAGGACGTGTTTATGTGTATTTGGAACTTTCAAATGTGTTTCGCCGAAGGCGAAATTCACCGTAGCCTAGGGCGACACCCTCGTTTTTTTTAACAAGTTCGATATAAAGCCCCAAAGGGGCGTCGCTATCACAGCCCAGGGTGGAGAGACGGGAGGGTACCGACCGTCTCGCAACCCTGGGATAGGTATCGCAATATTCCATAAAACCCCAACGGGGTGGCCCTAAACGAACGCCATTTTAGGGCCACCCCTTCAGGGTTTTCATTGGGGTAGGAACGGGAACCCAGGGTTGCGCCAATGCTCGCAGAGCTCGCATTGGCTTCACCCTGGGCTTGTATAAGGTCGCCCCCGTTGGGGCTGAGGTTTCGATTGAGTTGTGTGTAACAACAAGGGCAACGCCCTAGGA
>JAFGFZ010000076.1 GCA_016930815.1 Pirellulales bacterium
GCAATCCGCGGGCTCTCCCCAGACGTGTGACCCATCACTGGACTAGTGAAATGTGTCATAAGTATATATTTCACAAGGCCAGTGATGGGTCACACGTCTGGGGAGAGCCCGCGGATTGCTGGCACGTGTTGGATGGCACGCCGGTGGGCTGATGTCCAGTTCATCCGCCGTTTCCCGTCGAAAACAGACCGCGGCCCAATGGATGCAGAGGGTGTATAGCCCCCGTGGATTCCAGGAGGCCTGTGAGGGCCATCAGCCGGGCAATTCAAGCCAACGCCTGATGGCATCTGGTGCCCTCTGGAGCGATCCACTGGATTGAAAAGATACCGGGTGCAAGATGGTCCCATGACGGGTATACTGCCGACCAGGGAACTGTGGATTCTTATTTCTTTTGGAGTTGTCTACGATGAATTCAATCAATCGCAGGAACTTTCTTGGTGCGACCGCAAGCGCTGCCGTTTTAAGCCGTTTCGGCTATGCCGAGCAGCCACCGGCCACGCCACCCGCTCCTGCCCCCGTGCAGCTCGGTGCCACCGACATTCCCATATCCCGCGTTGGATTGGGAACCGGCCTCCATGGCGGAAATCGCCAATCGGATCATTCCAGGCTCGGCTTTCAGAAGCTCGTTTCCCTCTTCCGGCATGCCTGGGAACGGGGTATCACGTTTTTTGATATGGCCGATCTCTACGGCACCCATCTCTACTGCCGCGAGGCCCTCCGATCCATCCCGCGTGAGAAGGTTGCCATCCTGACGAAAATCTGGTGGCGCTACGACCAACCAAGAGATCAAGCCAATTCCCCCGAGCGGCACCGGTGGATCCGAACGACCATTGAACGTTTTCGTCACGAGATCGCAACCGACTACCTGGATATCGTCCTCCTTCACTGTCTAGACTCCCCGACTTGGGACCGTGAGTTGACCCCGTATATGGAAGTGCTCGATGAAGAGAAGGCCAAGAAGCGCGTTCGCGCGGTTGGCGTTTCATGCCATCACATCGAAGCGCTGAAAACGGCCGCCTTTTCGCCTTGGGTCGATGTGATTCTCGCCCGGATCAATTTCAAAGGTGTTAAGATGGACGGCACCACGGACGAGGTAATCCCCATCCTCCGCGAAGCAAAGAAAAACGGCAAATCCGTGATCGGCATGAAAATTTTCGGCGAGGGCACGCTTTCGGCCGAGCGCGAGACGTGTATCCAATTCGCTCAGGAATTGGGCCTCCTGGATGCCATGACCATTGGATGCCTCACCCCGGACCAGATTGACGATGTCTTGCAATTGTTGCACAAGTACCCGGCAACCGGGCCCGCCATGGCAACAGCTCAGCTGGCAACCGCATCGCCAGAATAACAAGGCCCCCGAAACAGATGTTGGATCCGTTGTCCGACAAATGGTCAGCCTGGGATTCCATCCGTTTTTTTATTGCAACCCGCATTCCATTTGTTAGATTGAAACATCCCTAGCGAATAGCAATCCCCATGCAGCCCAAGGAGTAACCTAGATGAAATCCATGCTATCGTTGATATTCGGCACCTGGACCCCATGGATCGCTCTGCTTGTCATCACAGTACCATCCGCATTCGTCACCGCGAACGAATCCGCCGAGGACGGTTGGATCCGTCTTTTCGATGGCAAGTCTCTCGGCGACTGGAAACCAAACGAACATCCCGAGAATTGGTCCGTCCAAGACGGCTGTATCGTGGCCAGTGGACCAAGGAGCCATCTCTTCTACATGGGAAAGGAGAACGAATTCACGAACTTTCATTTGCGCGCGGAGGTCAAAGCGGATCCGGGGAGCAACTCTGGCATTTTTTTCCACACGAAGTGGCAAGACGAAGGCTGGCCTGAACATGGCTATGAGTCGCAAGTGAACATCTCGCATGGCGATCCAGTCAAATCTGGCAGCCTCTATAACACTGTCAAACTCTATCAGGAAGACATCGCCAAGGTTGGCCTCAAAGACAACATTTGGTGGACACAGGAAATCATCGTGCAGGGCAAGCATGTCCTGGTCAAACTGAATGGGAAGACGGTGATTGACTACACAGAACCTGACGATAAGCAGGGAACTGTCCGGCTTGGCCAGGGAACATTTGCCCTCCAGGCCCATGATCCAAAGAGTCGAGCTTTCTTCCGTAAGATCGAAGTGAAGCGGCTGCCATAAATCGAAGCGATCTGTTCTGTGGGGTGGCCGATGCTTCCCCCAGGAGCCTGTACCTCGAAAAGGTGTCCCGCCCTCCGCCTGCCAGCGATGGGCGGTTCATGCGGATTGCTCCGATTTTCCGGACATTGCACTCCCAATCGGCCCGGCAATGCACAGGCACGGGGCCATGAATGAGATGAATAGTTGAGGTTTTGGCGCGTATAAACTACCATTAAGTCTTGAGGTCTCTAACAAAATTCAATGTCCGGGATATCTTTGATTCGAGCCGGTGGCTCGGTCAGGAGACCGGCCACAACATGATTTTGTTAGATCCTCGCATGCTACGATTGTCCCATTGGATGCCCTTCGCTCCCGTGGATTCCCCATTGTTCTCTCCTCCATGCAAGATAGGGGCTTTTAGAAGGCCATGTCCAGAATCCGAATTCCAGCAGCATTGTTGTTCATCGGGTTGTTCTTCGAATTGTCATTTGCTCAAGACCCCCCCGAGGTCGTCGAACTCTATGGCAATGGTGTGCATGCCTATTTCTCGCATCAGAATACCAAGGCATACGATCTGCTCACGCAGGTGATTGAGGCCGGATCGAAAGACCCTCGCGCATTTTACTTCCGTGCCATGACATTACTGCGATTGGGACGTGAACCGGAGGGCCTGCTAGACATGCAAGTTGGTGCCACGCTCGAAGCCGAAATGACCAATAGTGCCTATCCTGTCGACCGGTCGTTAGAGCGGATTCAGGGGCGCAGCCGGCGGATACTCGAAACC
>JAFGFZ010000481.1 GCA_016930815.1 Pirellulales bacterium
CAAGTAACGGCCGTCCTCCGTGACCTCGCCGGTGAAACCCCATTCCTTTTCGTCGGGGCGCTCATAGATCAATGTGTCCTCTGATTGGGCTGTTCCCAACCGATGGTAATACAGTTTCTGATAATAATTCTGCTCTTTGAGTTTCTCTCCAGAATCGGGCTTGTCGTAGCGGCTATAGAAGAATCCCTGATGATCATGGCTCCAGGAAGCTCCTGAAAACTTGCTCCACTGGATGTGGTCGGCTAGATCCCGGCCCGTTTCAACATGGCGGACGCGCCATTCCATCCAGTCAGAACCTGCCTCGGACAATGCATAGGCCATCAGGGATCCATCTTCACTGATGTCGATTCCCGATAATGCGATCGTACCGTCTTCGGATAGCCTGTTGGGATCCAGGAGAATCGCAGGTTCCCCATCGATGGAAGTCTGCATGTACAGCACGGATTGGTTTTGCAGACCATCATTTTTGGTATAGAAGTAGCGACCGCCTTTCTTGAACGGCAGGCTGTACTTCTCATAGTTCCACAAATCGGTCAGGCGTTTTTTGATTTGCTGGCGGGCCGGGATTCTTTCTAGAAAAAGCTCCGTGATTTTGTTTTCCGCATCAATCCATGTTTTCGTCTCGGGTGCCTCGAGATCCTCCATCCAGCGATAGGGATCAAAAACATGGACTCCATGATACGAATCAACCACATCCAGCCGTTTGGCTGCCGGATAGGCCAGAAGTTTTTCTGTGGAATCATCCGCGCGGGCGAGAGGAGGTAGCGTCATCGCTGCGAGGAAAGCCACGCATCGCAAAAAGTGGCATGGTGAATCCAGAAGCCAGACATCGCGATTCAAGAGCGGCAACCGGAACGGGCGGAATGCATGCCGCATTCCTGGTCGAGACTGCGAAAAATTAGCGGGGCAACTACCATGGATCGCGGGCATGATTTTCTCCAGGTTTGGATTGTTTGCATCATGTCATGAGATAAAGCTCAGTATTTGCACGAAAATTGAACAGGCTGGCCTTTAAATCTAGCGTATTGGGCTCTGTTCGCGTACCCTAGGAACTGGGGATGCGGACCGGAAATCCCACGAATGGATGACTCCGATCCGTCCAATAACTTTGTCGACCGGCGGATTCGGCTCGGCAGAAGCCCCGCCTTCCCGGTTCACGGAAAACTGCAAGAACATCGTCGGAGGAAATGATGGGTTGTCTTGAAAAGGTCCCAACGCGTGCCAAGCCCGCAATCCAACAGGGCTTACAAACATGCGTGCACCGCGCGCGGATGTTCCAGATGAAGGCTCTAAGATGCTGCCAGACATCGACTTACCGGAGAGCCGCTTTTAGTTCCGCGAAAGGGAATGTTTTCTCGAAACGAGAGCCGGCATGGATCGTCTCCCAGATACTAATCATATGCGTTGTTTGGATCTGGGCGACCGCCGCGGACGCGTCGGACTGGCCGACCTACCGGCATGATTCCAGCCGCATCGGTCGGACGGCCGATTCCCTGTCCGAGGCGCTGAATCTCGAATGGACCTTCTGTTCGTTGGAACCACCCAAGGCTTCCTGGCCAGGGCCGGGCGGACGGATTATCGAGGAGCTTCATCTTCGGCACCGGATGCGGTTCGACGATGTCTTTCATCCCGTGATCGCGGCGGGCAAGGTCTTTTTCGGATCTTCTGTGGACCATCACATCCACGCATTCGATTTGGCTAGCCGCAAGCCTCTCTGGCGGTTCGCAACGGGTGGCCCCGTTCGATTGGCCCCAACGTATGACAATGGCAAGATCTATTGTGGCAGTGATGATGGCCTGGCCTATTGCCTCGATGCTGACAGTGGTCGCCTGATTTGGAAACGGCGCGCTGCACTGGCCGATGAACGTATCCTTGCCCGTGGGCAGATGACGTCACGCTGGCCCGTGCGCACGGGTGTCCTGGTCGATGACAACGTCGCCTACTTCGGTGCGGGAACGTTTCCACATGAGAATGTCTTTCTTCTGGCGGTCGATGCCCAAACAGGCCAGATCATTTGGCGAAACGACGCGATCAGTCAACAGGATGCCGGCCGGAGCGATCTGACTCCCCAAGGGTACCTTCTGGCATCCCAAAAATATCTGTTCGTTCCGTCCGGTCGTACGTTGCCAGCCGCATTCGATCGCGCAACTGGCCAATTCATTCACAAACAAACCGGCGGTGGTAAACAGGTTGGTGGAACGCAAGTTCTCCTGGCGAATGAAAATATCTATACCGTTGGTGATCACAACATCATGGCCCTCAAGCAATCCAACGGTGAAATATTAGGGCAGCTCCCGGCGCGGCAAATTACACTCGATCAAGACATTGCCTTCATCGCGACCGGCAATGAAATCGATGCCGTGGATCATAGACGTTACGGCCGCGCTTTCCAAAACAAGAATATTCAAAGCCGGTTTGCAGAACTGAAAACCGAGCTGTTGGAACATCCGCACCTGGCACTGAAGGGCCAGATCAAGACGGTTCAGAGTGAGCTGGATGCACTCGACCACAATATCCGTATGGTGGCAGATTCCGGGAAAAAAGGACCGATTGACATCCAAACATTACGCGTCCAACGCGTGGCAAAGGCGGAAGAGCTGGCCAATCTGACACGACAGATGGAGGCCACGGCATCCGCTTATCAGGCCAAACGGCACGAGGCGGAATCATTGATTGGCGTTCTGTGGCGAGTCGATCTGCCCCACGATTCAGCGCTGATTCTAGCCGCGGACAAGCTCATTGCTGGTGGGGACGGCGAGGTCGTGGTTTTGGATACGGCGACGGGCCAGACCGTATGGAAAACCGCGGTCGACGGCGAAGCCCGCGGCCTGGCGGTCGCGGATGGTCACCTCGTCGTCAGCACCACGGACGGCAGGGTCTATTGCTTCGGGAACGCGGGTTCCACGAATGGACCCATTCTCCATCATCAAGCCCAGCCCATGACCGATCCGTATCCGGCCGATGCATGGTCCGCAACCTACGAAAGAGCAGCCGAGAAGATCCTCGAAGAGACGGGAATTCATCGAGGCTACTGCCTTGTCCTTGGTAGTGACGAGGGACGCCTCGCATTTGAGTTGGCACGCCGGACCGATCCCGAATTGAAAATCTATTGCGTGGAAGAGGATCCCGACAAGGTCAACCAATCACGCAATGCTCTGGTGGATGCCGGTTTGTACGGTGCCCGCATCATCGTTGAACCAATGGATTCATCCTGCCTTCCGTTCCCGAACTACTTCGCAAATCTTGTTGTTTCGGACACGTTGCTCCGCACTGGCCGGATTCCCGGCGATCCGAAGTCTATGGCTCGGCATGTCAAACCGGTCGGCGGTGTGATCTGCTTGGGATTGCCACCCTCGCGGCCGGTCGACGAAAAAACGATGGCAACCGAGGGCACGACGGAGCCCGAAACGACGATGGGCTTCGAAACCACGACGGTTACGGAACATATCCAGAGCTGGATTGCTGGTACGGATTTGGAGAAGGAAGGGGCGCAAATCCATTCGGCGGGGGGCTGGACATGCCTCACCCGAGGCCCCATTCCCGGCACGGCCTCCTGGACCCATCCTTATGGAAATCCTGGCAACACGGCCTGCGTGGATGACCCGCGAATCCAGAATGGATTGAGTGTCCTCTGGTATGGCGATCCCGGTCCGAGCAAGATGACCAACCGCCATCTTGGTGCCGCACCACCGGTATCGATCGACGGACGATTGATCATTCAGGGGGAATCCAGCCTGATGGCCTACGATGCCTACAATGGACTCTTCTTATGGGAATTACCAAATCTGGGCGCGTTTCGGATTGGTCTGAAGGGGGGACTTGATCCAGGCAACCTCGTGGCCGGAGATCATGCCGTTTTTAACTCGGTTGGGCATTATTGCTGGCAGATTGATGTTGCAACCGGCAGGATCATTCGCAAGTTCTCCATCCCAGACGCCTCAGAAAATCCCGATCACGAATGGGGCTATCTTGCGTATGTCGACGGCAAGCTCTTCGGAACAAGTACGCGCCGGCAAATCGTCATCGTCGAGGGTCAAAATCCTCAATGGGTCGTTGAGACCGACAAGTTATTTGCGATCGATGCAACGACAGGCAGTACCGTCTGGACTTACGAGGGGAAGAGTATTTCCCATATGTCGGTCGTTGTCGCGGATGATCGGATTATCTTCATCGACAGTTCGATCACGCCCGAACAGCGTCAGTCCATCTTGGAGGAAGACAAGGGTGAACTGGTTACGTTGACTGGCGAAGCCCGCCAGAACGCCGAAGCGCGCCTTAAGAAGATCGATGTCCGGCTGGCCGTCGCCCTCGACATGGAAACCGGCGCGACACTTTGGTCCCAACCCGTCGATGTCACCGACTGTTCGGAGATCGGAATCGGCGGCGGGAAACTCGCATTACTATACAAGAATAATTATGTCGTCCTATGTGGTGCGAACGCGAATGGGCATTATTGGAAGCAGTATCTGGCGGGTGAATTCAAGCGCCGTCGCCTGGTGGTTTTGGATGCGTCGACGGGCCGGAAAGTATGGGCCAAAGACGCCAACTATCGGCATCGGCCGATTATCGTCGGTGATCGGATTATTGCCGAGCCCTGGGCATTCGATCTGGCTTCGGGCAAGCAGATCACTCGGACCCACCCATGGACCGGCGACGAGACGGCTTGGAATTTCATTCGGCCCGGCCATCATTGCGGAGCCCTCTCTGCGACCGAGAACATGCTCTTTTTTCGGTCCGGCTGCACCGCCTACTACGACTTGAATACCGACAGCGGGACCCGGCATTTCGGTGGGCACCGGTTGGGCTGTTGGATCAATGCGATCCCCGCCGGTGGCCTGGTCCTCGTTCCCGAGGCGAGTGCTGGCTGCGCGTGTCTGTTCTCGTTGACATCCACGATTGTCTTCGAGCCACGGGAGAATCAGCAGGACTGGGCCGTCTATGCGGCCGACGGCCCGACCACTCCAGTCCATCGGATGGCAATCAACCTGGGTGGCCCTGGGGATCGGCGGGACGCATCCGGCATGCTCTGGATCGGTTACCCGCGTCCCTGGTCCCGCCCCGGAATCGACCTGCCGCTGGAACTCCAGCCCCAGTTCGTTGAACAGGGCCGGTTTGAACAATTCAATCCCGAAACCTACCCTGTGGCGGGGACGGACCGGCCATGGCTATTTGCCTCCGGCGCGCGGGGATTGAAACAGTGCACGATTCCACTTCGCGACCCCGGGCAACCGCCAGCCGAGTATACCGTTCGGCTGTCTTTGGTTGCCGACGCTGCCCCGGATTCCGAGAATCCCAATCCCCTTCAGATCAGGCTCCAGAACCAAACGGTCGCGAAGGATCTGGACGTGGCGGCCGAAGCCGGCGGCCCGATGCGGGCCCTGGTTCTGGAATATACGAATATCCCGGTTCGCGATCGGCTGCTGGTCGAATTGATCCTTCCATCCGGTGCATCCAATCCCAGGAACCAGCCCATCCTCGCGGGGATCGAAGTGCTGCGCCCATGATGAAATCGCGTTTTTGAAAGGCTAGCCCGCGATTTCCGGTACTAGGAATGGGCTGCGATCTTTGCGCTGGAGCATTCCATCGGCAGCCTCGTTGTTCGTGAACCGTTCCGTCTCGGGATCCATGACCAGCATGGGTCCGAGGACCACGACGGGCTGGTCGACATCGACTTCATTCATGCGAAGGTGGTACATCATGCGATCCACCGAGTTGGCGACCAGATCATCGCCACGGACTTGATTCGCGATTGCATCAGCCGGCAATTTCTCGCCAAGTTGGTGTGAAATGTTGCCCGTATGGCAGAGGGCACTGGAAATATGACCTTCGAGGATCGGCGCGGTGAGGATGGATGGATCCCCGGCCCGGACCGCATCGAGAAAATTCTGGAAATGGTTCTTTGCACCGTGCCACTTCTTGACTTCGTTGCCGTCCTTATCGAAGGCGATGGCCCTTTCGTAGGTGGGGATCAGAACATACCCTTTTTCGCATTGGACAATGACCCCGATCTGGGAACCGCGGAACTGGTCCATGGAGTGGCCCCAATTCTTTTGGGCGGCCTTCGACTTCGGCAACCCGCGGGTTTCAAAGAGAATGGGCGCGCCGGGGTAATCGTGCAGGACGACTTGGGTATTCGGGGTATCGCCGGCGTCTTC
>JAFGFZ010000077.1 GCA_016930815.1 Pirellulales bacterium
CAGAGGATAAAACGAAATGATAAGGGTAAAAAGCGAGGGAAAGGGATATAGAGATGCTCATGACTTTGCTTCCATTCTATCTCTGTGTTCTCTGTGGCCTCTGTGGTTTTTGCGCAACTTCCATATCAACAACGCGTTATGGTTATTCCTATATCGAAGACAGTCGAACTAGAAGCAAACCAAATATTGCAACATCGAATGACAGCACAGGCGTTTGCCGGGATCAATCCGGTGTTCGGACACCGCGAATGTGTCCGGTCGGCTGGGGGCGTTGAATGCGTATCGGTTCCGCGGTGCTGTAAATCCCGGAATTGCCAGCCCGATCGCGTGCCTCCACCCGGATAAAGAGTTGTTCCGGAACGTGTTGGGGCAATCGCCACATATATTGCCCCGTATTGTCCAGTTGTGTTGCGATCGTAGTCCAAGGCCCAGCTGGATGCGAGGCATAGAAGAGTGCGATGGGCCGCTCCGCCAGGCGTTCATCGTCCGCAGTCCAACGAATGGTCAAGTGGTCGGCCAGATTTCCTTGTCCCTTGCGGATGGCTTCAATCATGACGGTAGGTGGTTTTAAGTCTACCTGAATCCATACATCCGGGGTATCACCCTCCCGCGGTGGTGCTGCATGGATACTTCCGGCACTGTGGATCAAGATCCGAAAACCATACTCGCCCTCGCCCTGGACAGTGACGGTCATCGGACTTTGCAGATCGGGATCGTCGGCAAAACGTTGCCATGTCTTCCCGCCATCCGTTGTGCCCCATAATTCAACGCGGCCCACGCCCCAGGGGCCCACGGATTCCACTTCATATTCCAACGCGAATGACCGGGCATTGACCATCCGCAGTGAAGGTCGTTCCGGTTGGATTGGAGGAAGAGGCACGGGTGTCTCATGACCCGGTGCGGGGGGATTCGCGGCGAGTATTTCACCAATGGGATCGGATGGAATTGTTTCGATAGGCCGTCCTGTGGTCGGAAGTGTCTGCCAGTCAGGTGGATCGGGATTCAGATTGGGTGAGCCTTGAAAAGGTGGATTACCCTCATCGGTTCCCAGCACCTGGGCGTCCTCATCCTGGATTTCCTGACCGTTCTTGATGGGATCGTACAGCGGTTGACTGACTGTCTCCACTCGCATTGGTGAGCTGAACACGCCTTGGCCATCTTGTGCGGGCTCCTGGGGCCGTGGCAGCATGGCCACCCGTTCTGGCCGGTCGGCAAGCGAAACCGATGCGGAGGACTCCGAATGATTGCCAGCCTGGTCACTGATGATTGCTCGAAGGAGCACATTCGTCGCATCGTCCGGCGGTTGCCATTCCATGTGTCCACAAGGGCCGATATTCTCACCAGCCGTGTCGGAGACAGCTGGGAATCCTTCTAGCTGCTTCGACTTTTCCGCCGCTATCGTCCATGGGGCCGGAGATATCGCTTGCCATGCACCATCGATACCGGTTTTTGCATCGATCTTGAGGCTTGAGGGCAGAATATTTTCGTCCGCAACTTGCCAGCGGACATCTACCGCACCGGACGGCGCCATCGTGGCAGATAATTGGATTCGGGGAGATTCCGTATCAACAATCACACGCAGACCCACCTGATGGGGGCCTGGTGGCCATCGAGTTCCCCGGCGGTCCGTTGTCTGTAAGGCAAACCAATACTCTCCATCCGCCGTGGCATAGTATGTAAATCCCTTGATATTGGCCGGAACACGGCTCACTTCTTTCCAAGAAATCCCACGGTCACTCGAAACGAATAACCGGACTTCCACCGGTGCGTCCGGGGCCATGGCATCCCGGTGCACCCGATAAGGAATCGAAAAAATATACTGCTTCCAGTAGATTGGTTCCGGAAGCGACTTCGCATCGGGAATCCCTTGCGCTGTTGAGACAGCCATCGCCGCCAGCCCGAGGGTGATCGTGATTATCCACAGATCGACTCGAATCCACTCTTTTGGCTGAATTTGCTGAAATAGGCGCATCGCTAGACCTCGCTACCGGTCGGTATCGGTGATCGGTCGTCTGTGGCTTGAATGGATCATAGAATACAGACAAGCGAGGGAGATTAGATAAAATAGGGGCCATGAATTTTGCCGATGAGACATTGGGTTCCTGGCCCTTTTGGAACATCCCATTGGACAGGAGGGAATCCTCGATTTTCCATGGGCAGGCTAGTTGGCATTCTTTGGAGTGAATTCAATGGAATGGGCATAGGTGGACCCATGGGAATCATTGGTAAATAATAACAGGGAAGTCGGGTAGCAAGCCTAAGATCGAGGAGGCTAGCCGGAAGATGGCAGGTTGGTGGCCTATTGGTGATATCCCAATTTCCCTTGTGGTCAAGAGTTTGCTTGGTTTGGCATGTATCTTGCTGTTAGTATCCGCTGGAATCCTCGTTATCCGCTGGGCCCGGACTCAAACCAAGGATGGGATCGTTACATCCACTGAAATCCTAACGCAGTTCCGGGAACTGCATGCCAACGGGCGTCTCAGCGACGACGAATTTCAGTCCATCCGGAGTCAACTGATCAGTCAATTACAATCTGAAATGAAAAAAGATGATAAACCAGGATGAGCAATCGGGTTAAATCGCGCTGCGGCGGTTGTGCCGCCAGCGACATCTGAGTCGGTTATGGCGGGTATCGGAAAGGAACTGGGCAGTGGTTCCATGTGGTGTCGATGAACGAGTGGCGAAGGAAAATTAGCACCAAGGACCGAATGGGAAGGGGCAAGAGTCCCTTTCCCTTGAGGCAATAGGCTTAGAACATGTTGGGAGTGATCGATATCATGACCGGATCTCCCAATCCGTTTTTCACGATCTCTTTGTTCCGGCGCTACGTACAAAGCAGAGACATCCGTGGGATAACCAACGCGGACAGGGAAGACCCGCCAGGTGTGGATCGTTCGTTTTGAGGAAATCATGCGTTTCGAATGACACCAAGTGATTAGGCAAATCGATTCGGGATCGAAGGATGGCATCTCGATCGAAAAGGGAAGATAAAGGAGTCCAGCATGCCCTCGGGCAAAGAACTTGGTGGCACACGGCGTGGCGGAAATTCCAAGAAAAATGCGTTCTGTTCCTTCTGTCGCAAGAGCTACCGCGACGTGGGACCCCTCGTGGAAGGGCCGGGCGACGTCTATATTTGTGGGGAATGCATTGACCTCTGCCAATCAATCCTCGATCAGGAACGGAATCGCCGCGGGACGAGCAAACAGCTCTTTACCCGCGTTCCTTCGCCCCGAGATATCGTCGCGCATTTAGATGAATACGTGATCGGCCAGGAGATTGCAAAACGGGTGTTGGCGGTTGCTGTGCACAGCCATTACAAACGTTTGATCGCGGCGGAGCACGAATCGGATATCGAGATCGATAAATCCAATATTTTACTTGTCGGACCCACCGGTTGCGGCAAGACCCTGCTTGCTCGAACACTCGCCCGATGTCTCAACGTGCCCTTCGCCATCGGCGACGCCACCACCCTGACCGAAGCCGGTTATGTCGGCGAAGATGTCGAGAACCTGTTGCTGAAATTGCTTCATGCTGCGGATTTCGATATCGAGGCAGCTCAGCGGGGTATCCTCTATATCGATGAAATCGATAAGATTGGGAAAACGACGCGCAATGTCTCAATCACTCGCGATGTTTCTGGGGAAGGTGTCCAGCAAGCACTCTTGAAGATGTTGGAAGGAACGACTGCGAACGTGCCACCCCAGGGTGGCAGAAAACACCCAGAACAGCAATATATCCAGATCGATACAACGCATATCCTATTTATCTGCGGTGGGACGTTCACCGGTATCGAAGAGACCATTGGGAAAAGGCTTGGACACCGTACCATTGGATTCAACTCCAGCGCGGAAGGGCGGGCTGATCGCACGCTTTCCGAAGTACTGCCCCATGTCATGGCGGATGACCTGATCGAATTCGGGATGATCCCGGAACTGGTTGGCCGATTGCCCGTCTGCACGGCACTCACGCCACTCGATTCAGATTCACTGATTCGCGTGTTGACCGAACCGAAAAATGCCTTGACGAAACAGTACGAGCACCTTTTTGCGATGGAGGATGCCCATTTGCATTTCACGGAGGACGCTCTGGTGGCGATCGCCAGAAAGGCTCACGAACGCGAAACGGGTGCCCGAGGCCTTCGATCAATCATCGAAAACGTCATGTTGGATATTATGTTCGAGCTGCCCGATCAGACTCCCGGGCGCCACTATGAAATCACGGAAGATATCGTCGAAGGCCGCTCGAAGGTCTGTCTGGAAGATCCGCCCCAGACGAAGAGCGCGTAGCTGCCGTTCGCCAGGACCTTACCGGAAAGTCGCTTTTCGCTCCAAGAAAAGGGATTCCTCCGCGGGCATTCTGATTCCATCATTCGGCATTCGCGCACGTCCTGTCGTTCGTTGTGATGGCGGAAGTGGAATCTGCCATGGCCAATGGCTGCAGCCCGTGCCGGATGTTCATGTCGGTTTCGATCACCCGCATCGATTTCCATCGGCCCTGCAAGAAACGCAGCAGATAGATCATTCCCAGAACCCACACCCAAATCGTGATCACCCACCAGCAATAGATCAGGCCGGCGTGGAAGTAGTGGAGCCCAATCCAACCAGCCAACACGGGTAGCGGTGAGACAAAGAGATTCGTCATCAGGATAAAACGGGTATCACCGGCCCCTTTGATGGCACTGACGAAGATGATGTTCATCGCATCGAATAGACAGTACGCGGCAACGAATCGTAATAAAATGACCGTGGTCTGGCGAATGGCAGCAAATGATTCCGGATCCATTCCGCTTGCATGCCCTAAAAAGAAGAGATCCGGTGCCGCGATATAGAGAATGGCCATCCCGCCCGTGTAGAGCATTGCCAGGTGAAATGCGGTCCAGGTGGCTCGGGTTGCCAGATGGATACGTTCCGCGCCGAGCTGTTGGCCGACCATCGTCGAAACAGCGATGCCCATACCGAGCATCGGCACGAAAGCGACACTGTTGACATTGAATGCAAGCGTGGTCGCGGCCATCGCATTGGTGCCAAGCCGTCCCAATAGAAGCAGGAAAATACTGATCGCCAAACAATCGAGAAGCATCTGCAATCCATTTGGCATGCCATAGTAGAGGAGCCTGTGCATCAGTTCGGAATCGTAGCGGGCACCGCGGGCCAGCGCATAGCGATCCCGATCCTGGTGGCGCATCATCAGTAGAAGATAGACGGCCACACAGGTCCATTGGGAGCTTACGGTCGCCAAACCGGCTCCGGTAATTCCCATTTCCGGAAATCCCCAGGAGCCGAAGATCCATAACCAGTCGAGAAAAACATTCAGGATGTTCGTTGACACCATGACCACCATGACAACGCGCGTCCGGCCTAGTCCTGTAAAAAAAGCGCTGGTCGCACCCGCCAGAACGGCGGCTCCCGCCCCGAAGGAAAGGACCTGAAAATAGCGGATTTCATGCTCAGCCACCGCAGGATGATGGCCGCCAATGGTAATAAAGATCGTTGGCGCCAAAGGTGCCACAAGCAATAAAAGGGGCGTGGCGCCCAGACCGAACCGCACGGCTTGCCCTACGGCCGCGCCAATGCGATCGAACTGCCGAGCCCCGTGGTATTGGGCAACGAACGTGTTGACATACGATGCAATCCCAAGCGGGAAGCAGAAAAGAGTGAATTGAAGAATGCCGGCGGGTAGAGCGGCTGCAAATTCTTCCTCCGAATGCCACGATAAGAACATCCGGTCCATGAAATTCATCACGGACCAGGATGCAGTCGAAACCAATAACGGAAGCGCCAGTCCAAGCACGGCCCGGCCGCCACACGGGCGCAACCACCAGCGGCGGATTGCCCGCTGGAGTCGGTGGATCGGTTCTGGCCTGCGCATCCGGCAACCTACTCGTGTCTGCGGCTCGCGGAGTACAATCTTTTTATTTTGATTCGATTGCCAAGACATGGGTAGAGAGAAAATAGTTCGGTCTCCCCGGCGCGATAGCCCGCTGGATAGCCCGCTGGGATGTCGAGGGACCAGGATACCCCGGAAGCCGGCTTTTTCTCAGAAGTCCGGCTTTTGCAAAAAGCCGGGCTTCTAGGTGGATCTTTGTTTCAGTCAGCCATTTGCCCAGAATCCGCCACGGGCATGATCGAATGGAACCTCCTGCCCACATCGCTCGGCGCAGATCCGGCCGTCGTGGAACACCTCGTGGCCCAGGACCCAGGTGCGAACAGGCCAACCGGTAAGCGTCACGCCATGCCAAGGGCTCCAGCCGCATTTCGTGAACTGGTCCGCGTTTTGCACCTCGGCCGATCGTTCGAGGTCGACCAGGACCAGGTCAGCGTCATATCCAATGGCGATTTGGCCTTTGGCTTGGATGTCCCAGACACGGGCCGGAGCATGGCACATCCAATCGACCACCTGTTCGAGGGACCATCGCCCAACATGGATCGCGTTGAGCATCAAAGCGAGTGCATTTTCAATCGATGGAATTCCAGATGGAGATTGGGGATACGGCCGATTCTTTTCGTCCAGTGTGTGCGGAGCGTGGTCCGTTGCCACCACCTGAATCAAGCCATTGGTGAGTGCTTTCCAGAGCCCAATCGTGTCAGATCGATTCTTGATGGAGGGATTCACCTGGACCAGCGTACCGAGCCGGGCATAGTCTCCGGTGGTAAAGAAGAGATGGTGCGGGCAGACCTCGGCCGTTACGAATGGACGCGCCGCGTCGAAAAGTTCCACCTCGGCGGCGGTGGAAACATGGAGTACATGGAACCGATGCTTGTGGCGGCAAGCCAAGTCGATCGCCCGGCGCGTGGCGACCAGCGCGGCTTCGTGATCCCGGATGCGGGAATGATCGGCCACGTTCTGCGTATCACCGAAATGAGTCGCGTTTCGCTGGATGGTCGTTTCATCCTCGCAATGCCCGCAGATAGGTAAGCCGGTTTCCGCAAAAATCCGTTCCAGAACATCCTGGTTTTCCACGAAAAGATCGCCCGTACTTGAACCCAGAAAGATCTTGATTCCCGGGGTCCGAGTTGCCAATTGCAACGTGTCCAGATTGTTCGTCGTCGCTCCCACGTAGAAGCCGTAATTGACCACGCTTTTCCGGGCAGCCAGCGCCAGCTTCTCATGGAGCCGGCGTATACTGGTCGTAGCGGGCTGCGTGTTGGGCATCTCCAGGAACGTCGTGACACCCCCCTTGGCACAGGCTCGGCTTGCCGACAAGAGATCTTCTTTATGAACCAGACCCGGCTCGCGGAAGTGGACATGATCGTCGATCACGCCGGGAATCATATGGAGCCCCGAAGCATCAACGACTTCATCCACCGCCAGTTGAATGGCCGGATCAATATCGGCGATCCGTGTTCCGTCGATTAGGACATCGACCGCGCAAGTTGCATCCGGTAAGACGACAACGGCGTTCTTGATCAGAGTCCGCATCAATGGATGGCCAGGCCAGTCACGGCAACCTCTTTCCCGTCAACAAATACTTTTTTAACCGGAATTTTCCCCATGCGGATTTCCAGGAACGGGGCTCCATGGACCAGACCCACCGATCCGAAACCGGTTGCGGTTGAGAGGAAGCTCTTGAAATCAGCTCCGATCCGTGAATCCAGATACAATGCCTTGTCGACCGCGTCATAGCGG
>JAFGFZ010000482.1 GCA_016930815.1 Pirellulales bacterium
CGCACCGCGTGGGGAGATGTTCGCCAAACTTCGCGACCGCCATTCCGTCGGGAGGACCAAAGATAGCATTCGCCTAGGTTGAATCATGACGGCGCGTAGCGCCGCCCATCCTACGCGTTTCTTGCAGCGACTCCACTCCGTCGCAATGGGTCGGAAGTTTGGATATGAAAGAAGGGTTGCGGTTTGCTCCATGAGCACCGCAATCCTTTTTTTACAGCCTCGCGCACGAGGATCCAATTGCTCGGGCGGGCAACGGATATTCCACAGGCCCTCTGTCATCGTCATGCATGCCGCGCATCCTGCCGTAATTGGCCGCACGCCGCATGGATTTGATCTCCTTTCCGGAGCCGGAATCGAACTTGGATATTGGACTCTTCGAGGATCCGCCGAAAGGTTTTTTGAGATTTGGCCGTTGGCTGTTGGAAGGGTAATCCGGCGACAGGATTGTAGGGGATGACATTGACGAATGCGGTCCGGCCAGCCAGCAAACGGGCCAGTTGTTTCGCATGTTCCGGCAGGTCGTTGACACCTCCCAGCAGCACATACTCAAATGTCAGCCGCCTTCCACTGGCCGCGAAATAGCGGTCGGCTGCAGCCAGGATCTTTGGGAGCCCACCCACCTTCGCATTCACAGGGACCAGTTCGTTACGAAGCCGATCATTCGGGGCGTGCAAAGAAATGGCCAATCGATAGTCCGGGCACTCCCGTGCAAGCCGGTCCATTGCCGTCGGAAGGCCAACGGTTGATAGGGTGATCCGCCGGGCGCTCAGGATATTCCGTATCCATTTCAATGCCGGCAAGATTGCATCCAGGTTCGCCAGTGGCTCCCCTATCCCCATCAGAACCAGATGGGCAAGCCGCTCATTCCCGCCCAGCAACTGCTGTAATTTCAAGATCTGTTCCACGATCTCACCGGTGGTCAGGTTTCGTTCCAGGCCATCGAGGCCACTTGCGCAAAATCGACAACCCATCCCGCAACCGACCTGGGTGCTGATGCAAAAAGTGCATGTCGCCTTGGGGACAGCCGAGGAGTCTGTTTTCTCTTTGGACTCCTTCGATCCGCGGATGAGAACCGACTCGATGGATCGGCTGTCAGCGAGTCCCAGGAGGAGTTTTTCGGTACCGTCGTCGGCCGTCGCCCGCCGAATCGTCCGGGTGGTCCAGAGCGGAAAGGCGTCCGCCAGTGCGTCGCGGAGTTGCGAAGGCAGGTCGGTCATCGATCCCCAATCGTCGGCCTGTCGTTCCAGGAGCCATCGGCGGATTTGTGCTGCCCGGAATGGTGGCTCACCTCGGTCTGCCAGCCATGGTCCAAGTTGCCGCAACGATTCAAAGAAAGGAGGCATCAAGATGCGAGATTACCCGATGGAATTAGGACGATCTTCATTCTTTTTTCATGGATTCCGGCCAGCCAAGCGTGCTGGCGTGGTTGTCCAGAGGTAGTAGGCGCGGGGAGCCGCCAGATCGAACAATTGGGCCAGACTCAATCGCGACTGTCCTGGGTGGAGGTCTTGTAGATTCATGCCCAATAAGGCGTCCAAGGCACCAGGGGGTTTCTTGTATTGAACGCAACGCACCTCCTGGGGGCGTTTGTGCGCCAGCTCAATCGCTCGATTAATGGCATCTTCGACAAAACCAATCCGGTCGATCAATCCAAGTTCCAAGGCTTGGCCGGACGAAAAAACTTGTCCAGTGGCCGTCAATTCGAGGACGTCTGGATGATTCTTAAAACCGGGCCGGCCACTTTGGACCACCTCCTTGAATCGTTCAAAACTTCGATCCACGAGGTCTTGGAGCAATTCCTGCTCTTTCGCTTTTTCCTCCTCGGTCAGCTTCCGTGTTGGGCTCCCCATGAGTTTGTATGGATGGCTGGTAATTGAGTCGTCTTTGACATCGAAACGCGCGAGGAGACCGGACAGGTCATAATGCGGGATAACAACTCCAATGGAACCGGTCCACGTGGACGGCTCGGCGAAAATAGAATTCTTCTGGTCGCCGACCGCCATGGCAATATAATATCCGCCACTCGCACAGAGTCCGCCCATGCTCACGACCATCGGGATCTTGCGATCTTGGCGGAGCCGGTTCAGGTGGTAATAGAGATAATCACTGGCATCGACGGTCCCTCCGGGTGAATCAATCCTCAAAACAACGGCAACCACGTCCTCATCTTCCCGAACACGATCGATTTGCTTCTTGATGTATCCATCGGTCTCCAGAATCGTCCCCTGGATATCGAGGATCACCACTTTTGAAGTCGCCGTTTTACTCAACGAGTGATACTTCTCCTGCGGCCCATTGGACGGATTGAAGTAGCTGTGGTATTTCCCAATGAGCCCGAAAATGACAAAGATAGAAATCACAAATCCGATGGCGGCCAGCTTGCCAAAACGACCAAAGTAGGGGGCTCTCTGCTCCAGAACAATCCGTTGTGGTATCGGAGATACAATTTGAGGTTCCACGGGATTGGATCGCATCGGCGAAATGGGGGGGTCTTGGGCCATATCGATATCTCGTCCCTAAAAAAATGCTCACTTGCTAGCTAGACGGCCACTTGCCGTCCCTTGAAATTCATGGGTTTGGTTCCCCCCATGATTCTATTCTAGAAGACTCGCCTGTGGGAGCCACCTCGATTCCCATGCACCCAAGATCCAATTCCTCCGGCTTCTGCCGTTGCCCGAGCCTGCCGATTCTCGGTAAGCTAAGGCCCACCGGAAGCCGACCAGAACGAACCACCGATTACGAGGAGGACTGGAGTGTTTGTCTGTGCTTCGACCGAATGTTTTTCTGGGATGCCACATCAAGATGTCTTTCAGACGCTAGCTGATCTGGAGTTTACATCGGTCGAGGTTGCAGTCCACGAATCGGGGGGGATTCTACGGCCATCGGATGTCCTAGCCAACCTATCCCATTCGATCGACTTGCTCCGTGGAACACATCGACTGGCACTGACAGCGATGAGTGTCGCAATCGAGGCCGAGAAGGCTGCCTACTACGAGCAGTTTGAAGCCTGCTGCCAATTGGCCAAGGCGGTCAAGATCGTGACCATCGTTGTCCCGGCTGCCGAACTGGGCACGCCATTCAATGAAGAAATCGAACGACTGCGCGAGCTAGTCCGGATCGCATCGCTGGAAGGCGCCCTGGTCGCTCTGAAAACACAGATCGGCTGCATGACGGAAGATCCCACCACGGCCGTTGTCCTCTGCGACAATGTGCGCGGGCTCGGACTCGCCCTGGATCCAAGCCATTACATCTGCGGCCCCCATCAGGGACGTTCGTTCGATAAAGTAATCCCCTACACCTTGCACGTGCACCTTCGCGATACAACCAAAAATAAACTCCAGGTCCGCATTGGGCAGGGTGAAGTGGACTACACCCGTATTATTAATGGGCTGCGCAAGGAGAACTACAACCGGGCTTTATCCGTCCACGTGGCGCCTATGGAAGGCGTGGATCATCATGGTGAACTACGTAAACTCCGGTTACTACTGGATAGTTCCCTATAGGCCGGATTGGATTGACTTGTCCACGCAGATTCCTCATTCGTGCCCCGCGACGAGAATTCGTTATGGTATCCATCGACGCCAAGACAACCGTCTGTGCGGTGCTCGGTCACCCGATCGGCCATTCGCTCTCCCCAGCCCTCCACAACGCCGCCTTTGAAGCCTTGGGGTTACCACTGGTCTATGTTGCCCATGACGTGGCCCCAGGAAATGTGACCCGAGCCCTGGAAGGCATCCGGGTCCTGGGATACCGGGGCCTGTCGATCACGATCCCGCATAAGGTGGAAGCCATGCATGGGGTCGATCATGTCGATGCCATGGCGGCGGGAATCGGCTGCATCAACACGGTTGTCAATGATCATGGACGGCTCTTGGGTTCCAATTCGGATGGCCTGGGTGCCCTGGGTGGACTCCGGGACGCCAATGCGAATCCCGATGGTAAAAACGTTCTGATCCTGGGCTCCGGAGGCGCCGCCCGAGCCATCGCAATCACTCTGGCGCGGGAAACCGAACCACGGCGAATTACCATCCTGGGAATCGAACTTGACGAACTCAATCGCCTGATCTCGGATGTCCGGCATCATGCCACGGCAACGGTAACCGGTGGTCAATTCACGGACGCTTCACTCCGCGCCGCGTTGGCCGAAACGGATATCCTGATGCATTGCTCGCCTATCGGCATGCATCCGAACGAAGAATCCAGCCTGGTATCTCCGGATATGTTTCGAAAGGGAATGGTGGTTTTTGATGCCGTCTACAATCCGCGCCGGACGAAGCTGCTCCGAGACGCCCAAGTCGCGGGCTGTCAAACCATCGAGGGCATCGAAATGTTCCTTGGCCAAGCCGCTGTTCAATTCGAACTCTGGACCGGCCGGCAGGCCCCGCGGTCCGTGATGCGCCGGGTTGTCGAGGCACACCTATGAACATTGTTCTCGTTGGATATCGGGGGACTGGAAAAACGGCTGTCGGCACGGTACTCGCCCAGAAGCTGGGTTTGACCGCGATCCATCTCGACTCGGAAATCGTTCGTGTAGCCGGTCGAAGTATCCCAGAAATCGTCGCCAACAGGGGTTGGGCCGGTTTTCGTGATCTCGAAGAGGAAATCGTGCGTACCTACACAGCATACGATGGCCAAGTCATCGATTGCGGAGGCGGTGTGATTGAACGGGAGGCCAATTTCTCCAGACTGCAATCGGCAGGGCCCGTGATCTGGCTCAAGGCATCCGTGGACCGGATTGTGGATCGGATCGGTGGCGATCACCAACGCCCATCCCTGACCGGGGTCGAGAGCTTTACCGATGAAGTTGCCGAGGTCCTCCACCGGCGAACCCCTCTCTACCGCCGAATCGCACATTTCGAAATTGATACGGACCAGCTCACCGTAAATGAAGTCGCCGAACAAATATGCCGCCTCGTCCACTCCGAATCCTAACGCGCTGCAAACGCAACGAACTTTGGGACGTGATCCGTGCACATGTGAATCGGCACCGCAGCACGGGCGACACGATGAGCGATGAGGCCATCTCTTCGATGCTGTGGGAGCGTTTCGGAAACGATCCGGCCGTGCTGAATGACTTGGCATTCGAGTATCTGGCTGAAGGCACCGACCACCTGGCGATGAAGGTCGCACAATTGACCTTTGTGGATCCCGTCGCGGAGATTCCTGAAAGGATTGGGATCGATCGCACCAAGGCCTTCGCGGGCCTGAGCACGGCCATGGGTGCAAGTCCCGAAAAAACCGCGGCGGCAATCACCGCCAGTGGGGCAGCAACCGTGTATGACTACCTGGCCGAGCTGGATCACCAACGTTTCCTCGCCGTGTCACGACGGTCCTGGATAAACAATACGGACCTGCTCGAGGAAATGATCGAATCGTCGCCACCATCGCCCTGGGCATCTTCGGACAAATGGCGAAACGGTGGCAGGATATGAATGCATAGTGGCACAACCGATGCCTAAGCTCCATATTGTTTGATTGCCCGATCGAGCTTCGGCAGCAGCACGAAGATAAAGGCCGCCACCAAGAGCGTGGCCACGCCAAGGGTTGTAAACATCCGCCACGTGGGTTCGAGGCCGCTAATGAAGCCGGCCAGTTTGTTGCCGATGGCCGTGGAGAGGAACCAGCCACCCATCATCAGGCCCACGAGGCGCGGCGGGGAGAGTTTGGTCACCAACGAGAGACCCATTGGCGATAGGCAAAGCTCCCCCGCGGTGATAATCAGGTAATAGATCACCAGCCAGGCCACAGAGACCTTCTGCGCGCCGTCGCCGCTCAGGTACGTGGCGATGACCATGAAGACCAGCGAAATGGTGGTGATGAGCATCCCGTAGAAGATCTTGCGGGCCGTCGTGATCCCTTTTCCTCGCCGCAGGCGCCAAGCGAAAAAGGTCACGACCAAGGGTGTTAACAGGACGACGAAAATGGGATTGAGGAAGCCTGCGATCAACTCGGCGTTCATGAGGCCGATGAACTCGCCCGGCGGCACCCGTGCATCGGAGGCATTCGCATAGACCGCGTCGAAATCCTGCTGGGTCAGAAGGAGGACCGGAATGATTGTCGGATTTTGCTCCAGTTCGAGCCGTCGCGCAAAGAGGACCTCGCGAAGGGGCGTGGCCGTGTCAGGATCGATCCGCACTGTGGTGGTGCTAACGCCATGGGAATCCTTTTCCCTGGTCACCTTCACGTTTTCGTCGGGGAAGACCTTGCAGACCAGGTCGTTCCATGAGGTCTGGATTGATTGGGAGTCCTTCGCTTTATCGAGGGCAATCACATCCTTGTTGGCTGCCGTCACTTTCTCCATCATGCTCATGCTGACCCGCTTGGCGCCGAACATGGCCGCTCCATCATCGTGGACGACCACCAGCATCCGCTCGTCAGGACGGGGAAGCTCGGGGTCGGCGTTCTTGAAGTAAGATGGCATGGCCTTCTGGCGATAGAAAGCGAGGGTTTCAGGAATCCATTCGGCGCGGCGGTTGGTCACGTTCTCGGTGAAGAAGGTCATCAGCCCGCCGCTCAAGTGCAGGATCATGAAGAACGTGCCACCGGCGACAAAAACAGGCAAGAGCGCGCCGAGACCGGGCTTCTCCTCCGGGCTGGCTCGCCGCACAAGAAAAACAAAATAACCAAGGATGGGAAGCATCCCCACGATGAAGCCGAACGTGATCGGCCCAATGGTGGAATCAATGAAATCCACACGCTTCCCAACAAAGTAGCCAAGGATGCCGAAGATTGCACCGGGGAGCAAAATGGCAAGGCAAATCCTGCCAAAGGTCACATCGCCAGGGCTGGGCTCCGACCGCCGGTCGGCACTGGCAAGCTTGCGCCAGTTGCAGGAGAGGATCAGGACTCCAATGAGGAGTCCCACGCCCGCGCCAACGAAGGCATAATTGAAGCTGAAGAGATTGCGCAGCGGCGCCGCCAATAAAGCCGACAGCGTGGCACCAATGTTGATCCCCATGTAGAAGATATTAAAGCCCGAGTCGCGATTGGGATCCCCTGGAACATAGAGGTTGCCTACCATGGCAGAAATATTCGGCTTGAAAAGACCATTTCCCAAGCAGAGGGCGACCAGCCCCGCATAGAAGGTGGGCAGGCTGCGAATGCCTAGGAGAAAAAACCCTATGGCCATGCAGAGACCTCCGATGAAGACCGAACGCCGGTATCCCAAATAGCGGTCGGCAATCATTCCCCCCAGGAAAGGGGTGAAATAGACAAAGGCGAGGTAGGTGCCGTAGATCTCGCCCGCCATGGTCACCGAAAGCCCAAGACCCCCGCGCTCCGTGTCGGTGGCGTAAAGCACGAGGATCCCCAGCATCAGGTAGAAAGCCAGACGCTCCCACATCTCGGTAAAGAAGAGTGGATAAAGCCCTTGGGGATGTTTGGTCACGGCAATCCTCCCGGTTCAGTTGCCTGTTCTGACAGCATTCGGCCAACTCATCCCCGCTGCTGGCGGTTGAAGTCTGGTCCGAAGGGCCGATTGTAGCTAGATTTCGGCCTGGATTTCAAGCACATTCCGGGATATGCCAATGAAAAGGGCGCGCCCCGCCTCCGATTCGGAGCACGCCCATCCAACATGCTGTGCCAAAGACTTCAACGGGGCAATCATCACCGGTTGCGGCACAGCGTTGACATGCAATCAAAAGGCCTTGGATGGGTGGGCAGGACTGCTCCATCAATCATCAACCGCCACCTGGAACCCAATATACTCCTTCGAAAATAAAAGGCAAGCTTCTCATAGAGACGTTAGGCCTGTTTCCAATACTTGAAATGCTGGACGAATCGCATCTGGAGATCGGGCACCGCCAATGCAAGTCGCGAGGAAAGGAGCCCCGGCGGTTTGCCTCGGCGTGCGTCCGCCAGAAAATAGACCAGTTCTCGATGGGCATCGACTGGGCCATGGAGCATGAAGTGGGCCCACGCCCATGAAAATCGATATTCCAGACCGCCCATCTCCGATAAGTCGGACTTGGCTTCTAGCATCCGAAGTGACGGGATCATTCCAAAACGCATGTTCCATCGCAACGACGCAAGATGGGGACTATCAAACGCCCGCTGATGCTCGGGCACCTCAAAATATTCGGCCAAACCTTCGTCGAGCCAAAGAGGAACCATGGGTTGGGACGCATGCATCAGTGCATGCGTGCATTCGTGTCGCAGGTCGACCGGAAGGGCATCGGCCCGATAAGCAAAAACACGCCCCAGGTTGCCACTCCTAACAAAAAGGGCCCGGCGATAGGGAACCGATGGATACAGTTGGCGGAGATAGGTTTCGTAGGTGGCACGATCCGAAAACAGATAGACTTCGATCGGTATTTGGGCCTTTTCGATGGCAAGGGTCCGGATCAACTCCCGTTCCAGGAGGGCAAGTTCCCCAAACAGGGATTGATACGAATCGAGGGAAAAATTGGCACGGCAGACAAACGGGCCATGGACAGCACAATCCATCCATTCGGCAGCCAGAATGCGTTGCGTCGGACGGATGCCACATGTTGCCGCAGCAAGGGCTGTGCCGATAGAAAGAAATCGACGACGCGTTGGTGCATAGAACGGATTCAGGAATCGGATCCTTTCCAAATATCAACTGGCCTCTCTTGCCCAAGGCCACCATCTGACGTGAGCGGCGGCGGATGGCAAGCGGCACAAGCCGCCACCGGCGGGCCCGCGAAACCTCGAAGTCAAAACTCGCACCTGCCTATTCCTTCGCCGCCCGGATGGTATCGAATGGCCCTTGGCAATTGCGGCTGGATTTCGGCAGCAGACTTCGATGGCCGTCTCCTGCCCCACCAACTGGGCAGTCCGCTCAAAGGCAGGCCGTAACCGGGGAGCCCGAATTCGAACCGAATGCGCATCGGTTGCCAGGAAATGAACAAGCCCTTCCCGAAGCATCCATTCGGCCATCTGCTGGCTCGCCTTCCCAAAGGAACCAGTCAAGCTCCCGGCCGTCACCTGCATCAGACAGCCGCGATCCACCAAGGGACCCACAAGAGACGGTCGCCGAAGGATGCCAGCGTTCCGTTCCGGATGGGAAAGAATGCCCACAATCCCGGCGGCTGCCAAACTGTCCAGGAGCGGTTCGAGGGGCACATACAGTTCGTGCGGCAGTTCAAGCAACAGATGTCGGCCATGATCCCCAAGGGTCAGGACGTTACCAGCCAATACCTGCCGGACTAGATTTTCATCAATCCGTACATCCCCGCCCGGAAGAATGGAAATGTTGATGGATTCCTCGGCCAACGCCACAGCCAGTTCCGCTGTCCGCTGACGGATCAGCGCGCCCCGATTTTCGGAATAGTTACCTAGCTGATGGGGAGTGACAAGAATCGTGCTGATCCCGTCTTCCACGGCCATGCGGGCCATTGCTAGCGATATCGCCATGCTCCTCGCACCGTCGTCCAGCGCCGGAAGCAAATGGCAATGGATGTCAACCATCGGCTCATTCATCAAGAAACCCCGTCGATCCAAACCCAAGCCCGGATAATCCGTGATCGGCAACACCCGGTTATCGAAGTCTTGTAAAATACCCAGTTTCAGGAAGGGGGAGTATAGAGATGTCATCTTCCCCGTCAAGATGATTTCCCGCCTTCCTTCAGACGCCTTCGAGCCTTCATTCGCAACGTCGGCTAAGAGATGGAAAGACGAGTGCTCCATCAAGATTAAAATTTGGGGCAACTGTGCTTGTCAGAGGGCGCTATGCCACAGTTGGACGACTGTGGCGACACCAAGTTGGAAAGATGAAAGAGCACTAGTCAATCAGTGAATCAACCATTGCGGGTATCGCATCACGTGCCATGTGCCCTTCGACCACAACATACGGTTCGCGACCGCAACGAGAACGCGTTTGCGTTTTACGGGCCGGTTCCCGGTCGTATATCTCGTCAAATGATTCCAGTTCTCCACGAAGGATAGAAACGTCTCGCGGCGCCTCGATCGCAAGCGTCACGCGGGTACCAGAAATACGGCGGATAATAAGCTCAATATCATTTCCTATGCGAATACTCTCGCCAGATTTTCGAGTAAGAACCAACATGGCTAACAATCCTCCTTGCCTACTTGAATGGATGGCTCTGCCTGGATTGGCACAAGCTACAGCCGCGCGATGCAGCAGCCATTCCAAAAAAGCAGGCAAATCACATGCCATAAAATGCAAGACATGGCATGACCATGAAGTTTCCCGAGATCCCCAGGATTCTTTCATCGGGATTTTCCCGATAAGAGTCGGGATTATCCCGATAGAAAAAAAACAGGCAACCTTCATGGATTCGCGTGCTAGCATCCGGCAAGCCATCCGGTGCGTATCATTCAAAGACATGATTCTCAAAGTGGGACACGTCCATCATGGCCCGTTGAAGCTCGCCAGCATGCCCTGATCGCCGACGCCAAATCGTCGATCGAATAGGGCTTCCCGAGAACGGCCACAGCGCCGGCCGCGTGGGCCTTGGGAACCGTTTCGATCCGCGGGAAGTCAAGTAAGACAACAACCGGCACGGAGTGGATCTGGATTTGGAATGCATTCAACTCAAGCTGTTCCCGCGAATCAAGTTGCCCGCCATCCCAGATTCCCGCCATGATTGCAAAAGATGGCTCTAGGAAACGATGGGGGCGATACCACCAAGTCGATGGGTAACCAACACTGGTCAGCGCATGGGTCATTGCGACATAGGTTGCATGGTCTGCAGTCGCGATAGCAATCCCAATTCCAGTATTCGTTGGGGAAGTCAACTCCCCCTGAGATCGCATCCCTGGTCCGATGGTGGGACCACCTGGCCCCCGAAGAATATCCCTTCCGGCCAGGATCCGATCCTGATCGGTTGCCGTGCGGGGCATATCCCAAATGGGTGGATAGCCTGCTGCCAACGCCGCGATTTGACGTTCCCACCACATAGGCCAGTGATACCACCACACGCGGGCATCGGCCGGCCAGGGGTGTCCGGTCCGGGTTTCTCCCTCACACCAGGATCCGAGCAGGGCAATGATCTTGATCAGCGGTGCGATGCGGCACAAGGCTTCGATCTGACTGCTTGGAAACTGGCCGGGGTAGGCCGCGGCGATAACCGCCAGTTGCGGCAAGGAATCCGCCGATTGCAAAAGGGCCTCTGCTGCTTCCACGTCGGGTACCTGTTTCACCCGGGCCGAATGCAGCAGGATCGAATGGACCATTTGGAATTCGGGTCGCGCCGTGTCGCCAATGAGTAGCAAATCAAGCATCAGCCCAGTTCGTCATCCCGTGCGGTAATCAACGCATGAATCGCTGCGGCATCCGGCGCGTCATGCAGTTCTTCCACCAGGGCCGTATCGTGGATCAGTCGGCTAATCCGGGCCAGGATCCGAAGGTGTTCATGATCGGTTGTGGAACAGATCAAGAAAAACACGTCGGTCAAGGTACGGTTTCCAAACGGGATCCCGCTCGGAGAGATCCCTAACGACAAGACGGCTTCCTCTAAAATCCGTCCCATGGGCCGTCGTGGGTGGAGGAGGGCAACACCGTTATCCAAAGCGGTCGTATGCATCGCCTCCCGCGCCCGGACGGCATCGGCCATTGCCACGGGATCCCACAACCGGCCAGTCGACGCAGCTAACTCCGCCATCTGATGGATAACACTATTCTGGGTTTTGGCGGGAAGGGGAACGGCAATGGCTTCCAATGGTAGTAGATCAACCATCCGGATCGATGTCGCCGTCGTGGCCTCTTCCGACTGTTCGAGCATATCCTCCATCTCGGCGAGCTCGCCATCACTGGAGATTCCCATCCGCTCTTCAAGCCAGTGATGGATATCCGCCCGTGCAAAACGCCACTGCCCGCCCACACGGCGTCCCGGCAGATTGCCGCGATCGGCTAACTTGGCAATTTTGGCCGGCATCATGTGCAAATACGCGGCCAGACCGTCCACATCAAAAAATTGGTCCGCCATCAGATAATTGGGGGGGGGAATTTAGGAACCGCTGATTTCAACTCATTCGGGGACAAAACTTTGGCGAACCGAGACCTGGCGGGGAAGGCGGCTGTCTCGCTCGAAGACGCGAAGCGTCACCTGCACGCCACGGAGTGGAACCGCGTAGGGGGGACTGGTCTCCCGTTCACCCATGTCGTCCACGCCAAACTGATTGTCGTTGTCGATACCATCGGTCCCCTCGTCAACGCCTGTAAAGACATTGTTGTCCCCGTCGCGGTTGTCTTGATCGAGGCCATCCGTCTCGTAGTGGTACGACCAGGTATCGTAAACGGCATGGATGAACGGAAGCGGGTAGTTGAGTAATCCCGACTTGGGATGGATTTGCATCGAAAAGATAGAAAGTGGATCGAAAGTAGCCTGGTCCCACCGTTCCGACCGGCCGCCGAAGGCGACATTATATCCCAAATCGACATACGCTCCCTGGCCAAGATAGGAAACGGTGTTTGCTACGGTACCCCACGCCGGATCGCCAGGTTTCACGGCGATCGGCACCGACGGCGTGCCAGCATTCCGAATCGGCGACTTGGGATCATACACGCGAATATCAAACGCCAGGACATCCGTTAGAACGATGTCCTCGCCGGCGCGATTCTCCGTGTTCTCCGGTAAGGGCCTGTATTCGGAATCGTTGTTGGTATAGAAACGCTCGAACGGATAGCCGAATGGATGCAGCGGGCTTGCATTTAAAGTTGGATTGAACAGACGAATCACCGATAGATCCATCGCGTGCGGGAATCCAACATTCGGATTCGAAGGATCATATTGGTGAGCAAACCGGTTTTCCCGTTTCGTGAGATCGGCCAGTGTGTTGGGGATCCATTGATCGCCTTCAAGGCGGGCTGAGATATCATACCGCTGATAGAACATTCGGAATAATCTATCCGGGTGTGTTGCAGGAATCGAAGGGTGTAGAAGTGAACTGTTCGTCGGCAAATTCACCCACGGCGCGATGAGCAGGACGCGGCGGTAGACCGTCCGCAGGCCCGGTTCGCCCAGGGAACCGTCCAACGGATTCTCTACGGCAAACCAAATAATTTCGGCCAGGTTCGATTCGATCGTCCCATTGCCAAAGCGTCCAACAAACGGTTCGCCATCACTGCGGACGGTCAACGCGAGGATATCGTCATAGTCACCAAGGCCGTTTGGAAAAGCGGTTGGGATCAGCGTGTCCTTATCGATCGCCCCTCGAGGGACAAGCGACGTGTTGCCATCCAATTCACCATTTCCAGTTCCCGGATCGCCATCGGTGAGATAGCTCGGCAATGAATCATTGAGCGGGCCCTCGATCATTTCAAAGTATCCCGCGCCGGCTTCCGGTTGCATCCATGGCAAGGTGGGGCAGGTCGCGCCAGCCAGATCGTTTTGCAATAACTGGCGGCCGGAGCGGAGCATGCCGGACATTTCGATGGCCGCGCGACGTTTGTTCACACTATCGCTGACGCGGGCAAAGACATTCACGACCGCGGCCATCATGATGAGCGAAATGGCCATGGTCACGAGCATTTCGACAATGGTCAAGCCGTTGGGTGTTTGAGGTTTCCGAACAGGGACCGGCACCGGAATCGGCCGCCACCACGCCAGCAGTCGCCGGAGTATTTCTCCAAGAGAAGCCAAGAATGATTGTCGCATGAATCCAATTGCTCCGTTCCCGGACAGCCAGCCCCACGCTTTTAGCCCGTTCCTTCCATTCGACCGCGCCAGTCCGTCTGTGTCAAGAAAAGAGGCCCGTAAACCCTCTTCTCCTATTATAGTCAAAGGTTGACGTCCAAGAAGTGGCCCAGGAACGCCACGTTTTTCGGCAATCCCCGGAACACCGCCCTCCCCCAACGCTGTTGAGGATTATTCTTAGTCAACAAACCAGACCGAGCAAACAGAGCGTTCATTCTCCGCTGTCTCCGTTGCCTTCTGTTCAAAAATGGACAGCCCACGATGCGGCACCGGCCACGATGGCAACTCATTCCACTCGGAGCGTAAAACTACATCGCGTCACACTCCGTGTTCCGTTTCCATTCCACGACTTCGCGGATCACATCATCGATTCCATATTGGGTGTGGAAATGAATTGTATGGCGGAGTTTATCGAGGCACGGGATCCGGACATGGACATCTTCGAAATCACTCGAATAGGCCTTCGCGTACGATTCGAAGACAACTTTGAGCGATGGATCAACGGCCGCGATTACCTTTTCAGCCAGTGCAAGGATCCGGATCGGTTCATCGCTGCCGATATTGAAAACTTGGCCAATTGCCCGGGGTGTATTCATCAAGGCAATGACCATTTGGCACAGATCGGCAACATGAACAAAGCAACGGATTTGTTCCCCATCGTTGTGCACGACTAGCGGTTGACCTGCGAGAGCCGCGTCGATGAAACGGGGGAGGACCATCCCATAATCTGCCCTTTGCCGGGGCCCAATCACATTAAAGAACCGCCCAACCACAACCGGGAGATTCCGTTGGCGGTGATATGCGATTGCCAGGAATTCATCCATGGCCTTTGCGGCACCGTAGGACCATCGCGCTCGGTTGGTCGGGCCGATGACCAGATCGGCATCCTCGGCCCAGGGCCAGGCCGGATTTTTACCATAGACTTCGCTACTGCTTGCGATAAAGAGCTGCACCTGTTGGCCGGCGTCATGCAAGCGAGCCAGTTCGGCCAACATCGATTGAACCGGCACAATATTCCGCTCGATGGAATCGATCGGATCGTCGGCGATGCGCCGCACACCAACTGCTGCGGCAAGATGGTAGACATCATCCGCTTCGCGCAGGAGACGCCGCATCAGAGGAAGATCGTTCACGGAACCGCGGACGTATTCGAAATCCCAATGGTCATAAATCGCAGCAAGATTATCGACCAGGCCCGTCGATTCGTCGTCGATCACCACAACATGCTGCCCCCGCTCCAGGAGTGCTTCGGCCAGATGACTCCCAATAAATCCCGCCCCACCCGTAATGAGCGCTGAACGCGCGATATTGATGTTCCTCGTAGAATCCATGATGGACCAGTGCCGATTCGTATTTTATTTCTGCAACTTGGAAGCATCCCGCCTTCCCACAACAACCGATGCCAGAATCGACGTGCCGAGCAGCATGGCAACGATGACGAGCGATGTCACGGGTAAAACTTCCCAGTGAAACCACACTTTGACAATCATCTTCAGTCCGATGAAACAAAGCACGCCGCTGAGCCCATAGTTCAGGTATCGAAACATATTCATGATCCCAGCTAGAAGGAAATACAAGGCTCGAAGGCCCATGATAGCAAAAACATTGGAAGTAAAGACAATAAAAAACCGTTGCGGCCCCGCATCCACCACCCCAAAAATAGCCGGCACGCTATCGACGGCAAACAGGACATCCGTGCTCTCGACCACGAGGAGAACCAAAAACGCAGTCGTTGCGTAGATCCTACCATTCTGGCGAATAAAGAACCGGTCGCCATGTTCTCCTTCCGCAACGCGAAGGTATTTCCTGGCAAGGCGCAAAATGAAATTTTTCGCCGGGTCGGCCTTTTTTTCGTGCGAAATTGCCAGCTTGATTCCCGTGTAGATAAGAAATAAGCCAAAGACAACAAACAGCCACTCAAAATGTTCAAACAGCTTTCCAGCCGCGAGAATGAACGTGAGGCGCATCATAATGGCGCCCAGAATTCCCCAGAACAGGATCCGGTATTGATGTTTCAATGGGATATGGAAGTAGGAAAAGATAATGGCGAAGACGAATACGTTATCCATCGATAACGACCATTCGACGAGATAGCCGGTCAAGAACTGCAGGGCGGCGCGGCGCCCCCATTCGATCTCAACCCAGATACAAAAACCTAACGCAAGGCTCGTCCAGAAGACCGTCCAGACAGCCGACTCCCTGAGCGTCGGTTCATGCGATTTCCGGTGGAAAACGGTCATATCGAGGATGAGCAAGATCGCCACTGCGATGCAGAAGATCACCCAATAGGAAAAGGGAACACCCTGGGAGACATCCGTTGCCGCGAAATGACCAAGTTGAGCAAGTGAAAAGGGCATGGTTGGATAGTCCTAATTTGTCTGGAACAGTCGCAACGGGCGCGCGTTTTCTCCATCCTTATGGTTGGAGGGTTGTGCCCCCGATCCGGGAAGTGGGAGGAACGGATCCCAAGGGGACCATGATAGGGCCTTATTAAACGAGCGGCAACTACTGGCCATAGAACGAGTTCGGCCACACCGACCGGCCGTTTTACCGGAACCGATATCCATAAGTCACAAACCGGCCCGAAGTACTAGCATGGAAAGTCCCGTTTTTTCTCTTCCTTGCCTGTTCTTTGGGATGGAAAGCGTCACGATCGATCCTCGCGCCGTCCATGGACCGGGGTAACGGTAGGGAACCCTGTTTTTGGCGTGGATAAAACCAAAACCTGAATTGATTCACGGCAGAACCATCCAAAAACTGCTTCTAGCAATTGGCCGCGGGAAATGGATAATGAATGAATCAGGTACTCGGCTCGTTGATAGCCTGGTTCTTTATGTATTCTCTCGTTTTTCGGAACAGAAAGTGGAGCCTATTCCAATGCCCCCTGCCCTACTTTCCCGGCTGGGACGTTTCGTCTTTGCACCGCTTTGGATGGTCGCCTTCGTGGCGAATCCGGTAATCCACTCCGCTGAACCTGCGACTTCATCACCCGCAGCCGTACAGGAGTTTAGTGGCGCGGTCGCGCTACAAAATCGAGGCGAATACGATTTGGCCGCTGATGCATGGTCCGACTTCCTGGAAAAGCGCGCGGACGATCCGCTGGCCCCCAAGGCGCGGCACTATCGGGGCGTCTGCCGCTTCCAGCTGCAGCAATACGCCGATGCTCGCGCTGATTTCGAGCATGTGATCAAAAACACACCTCAAGTTGACTTGATTGAATCCACGCATATCAATCTAGGATTGTCGCTTTTCAACCTAGCACAAGCAAAAACACAGGTCCCGCGCGGCCCCGAGGACAAGGCCGATAACGATTCCACTGCTCTCTTCGACCAGGCGATTGCCACATTCAAAACCCAGCTCGAAAAATTCCCAGACGGTGAATTTGTGCCACTTGCCTTGTATTACCAGGCTGAAGCCCTCTATGCGCGGCAAAAACGGGACGAGGCGATTGCCGCCTACCAAAAGTTCATCGCTTCCTTTCCCGACCACGCGCTTCGGCCCGATGCTTTCTATGGTCTGGGAATTGCGCAGGCCGATTCAGGGAATACGGTTGAGGCTGGCAAAACATTTCAGACTTTCCTGGATTCCTTTACAAATCATCCGCTGACCACCGAGGTTACCATGCGGTTGGGGGATATCCTGTTTGCTCAGGGCAAACAGGCCGAGGCAGAATCCCATTTTGCGGCGGCAGCCGCGATTGCGGATTTTGAACACGCCGATTATGCGTTACTCCGCCAAGCAGCCTGCCGGTTCGAAACCAACAATTTCACCGGAGCCACCGAGCTCTACAAAACCCTTTATCACAAGTATCCCAAGTCCCCCCATGCCCCCGTGGCCGCATTGAACGCCGGCAAGGCAATGCTGCGGATCGGAAACCATGCGGATGCCATCCTGTGGTTCCAAAACAGTTTGGCAACAGGCGACATCCATGCGGCCGAAGCCTCCCATTGGCTGGCCCGGGCCCAACTCGCGTCTGCGAAACCGGCCGACGCTCTGGCAACGGTCGAAGCGGCATTGTCCGGCCCCCCGCCAGAGGCGTGGGCCATCCCGCTAGCAATGGATCGAGCCGATGCTCTGTACGCGATCCCTGAACGTCGGAGCCAAGCCATTGCCGCCTATACCAAAATCGCCGATGATCACCACCCGAATCCGCAGGCCGGGCAGGCACTCTACCTTGCCGCCGATACGGCACTGGCCATCCACGATTACCAACAGGCATTGGAGTTAACCACCCGGTACCTGAAAGACTATTCCACACATGCCGCCCTGGCGCAAGTCCGACATATCGGGGCCGAAGCCCAACTCCAACTCAAACAATATGATGCGGCTATCAACGACTTCCGGCGACTGCTCGAAGATTTCCCCCAGAATCCAAGCTACCACTCCTGGCGAAACCGCCTGGCGCTAGCCCATTCGCTAGCCGGGCAACACCAGGAAGCAATCGAGCTCCTTACGCCACATCTTGGTACGATCGACCAGGATGCTGTCCGCGCTGAATCCGAACTCCTTGTCGGTGCAGCTCACTTGGCGCGGAAAGAATTCAACCAGGCCATCCCGTTGCTGCAAACAGCATTGGATCGCGCTCTTACGGTCCATGACACATCGCTCGTCGAGCGGGCTTTGCTCCAACTGGCCCGAGCGCAACATGGAATGGGGAATGGTCAAGCTGCCATCGATTTGGTTGAACGACTTCTCGCAGAATATCCCAAGAGCCGGCTTGTTGCCGAGGCGCAACTTCTCTTGGCCGAATTCTTCGCCGCCGCTGGAAATGACGAGAAAGCAACCGAGGTATTCGAGCAATTCCTCGTGTCGCATGCTGAAAGTTCCCTGGTTCCCTCCGCGATGCTTGGTGCTGCCGGCGCCTACTCACGCCGTGGCGTCCTGCCAAAGGCCATCCAGTTGCTCGATGATTTTATCACCCAATATCCAGGTCATCGACTCGCCCCGGATGCCTTTTTTGCCAGAGCCGTCGCACGCCAAAAAACGAAAAATTACCCCGGCGCCATCGAGGATGTCGCGGCATTTCTAGCTGCCCGACCAGAGGAACCGAGAAAATTGGATGCCCTGTATGTCCGCGGTTTGTGCCAAGCATCCCAAAAACAGTATGCCGACGCGATGGCAACATATGAATCGATTCTCGCCGACAATTCAAAATACACGGCCGCCGATCAGGTACTTTATGAAATGGCCTGGATCCATCGCGAGCTGGGAGATTCTGGTTCGGCTCTGGAAACATTCAAACGCTTGACCACGGAACACCCGAACAGCCCGCTCGCGGCCGAATGCCACTATCGGGTCGGGGAAGCAGCGTACACAGCGAAAGATTATACGACCGCGGCGGATTCGTATCGTGCGGCTCGAGCGAAGGCAGGCGGCGGAACTGAATTGGCGGAAAAAGCACAGCACAAACTGGCCTGGACACTCTACGAACAAGGAGACTTCAGCGCCGCGGCGGCTGAATTTGCCGCCCAGCTCGCCGAATCGCCAACGGGACCGCTATCAGCGGATGCAAAGTACATGCGAGGCGAAGCCCTTTTCAAACAAAACCAGTTCGCCGAAGCACTCACGGCCATCAAAGAAGCCCTGGATTCCAAACCATCTAGCGATCTGTTTCGTATCGTTGGTTTGCTACACGCCGGTCAGGCAGCCGGCCAGCTCGAACAATGGGACACAAGCCTCCAACTGCTTAACCAGTGCACTGGCGATTATCCCAACAACGACTACCGCGACGAAGTGGACTACGAACGGGGCTGGGCTCTGCACAAATTGGGACGCGATGAGGATGCAATTCCCTTGTTCGCTGAGGTCTCTGGACGCAATACCACTGCCCTCGGCGCTCGATCAAGGTTCATGATCGGCGAAATTCAAATGGGCAAGAAAGATTACAACGCGGCAGTGCGAACCTTCTTTGAAGTTGCCTATGGTTATAAGGATGCAGGCGCAGAATCCAATCCCTGGAAAGCCAATGCCATGTTCGACGCCGCACGATGCCTGGAACAACTTAAAAAACAACCTTCGGCTACGAAGATCTATCAGGAACTTATCGAAAAGTATCCGGAAAGTGAACAGGCCACTCATGCAAGAAATCGCCTGCAAGAATTGAATCCGTAGTTACCAACGCATGTCATCTCCGATAGGACACGAAACTGTGCATTTATCACGATTCTGTATGCAAGATAGACCAGCCTTTTTTGTCGCATGGACTGGCAGCTGCATCGCTGCCTTGTGTCTGGGGGCCGTTGGATTTCTGGACTCATTCGCCCACGGCCAAACAACCGAAGCGATGGATCGGGCCAACGAGGTCTTGGAACAACCATCACCGGCTGATGGAACGATGACCGATCCAGGCGCCCTACTGGATGTCGAAATGCCGTCCATATGGGACCTTTTGGTGAAGGGGGGTTGGATGATGGTCCCTATCGGCCTCATGTCGATCCTCGTCGTCGCATTCGGTGTTGAACGTGCCTTAGCGCTTCGCCGGTCACGGATTTTTCCCGAAGAACTAGTCGCGCAACTCGGTCTCCTCTCCGCTGCATCGGCAAAATTCGATCCTCGGCGGGTCTACCGGCTTTGCCAGGAATATCCATCCAGCGCGTCCACCATTATCCGCACGATGTTATTGAAGATGGGCCGGCCACAGAGTGAAATCGAAAATACTGTTTCCGAAGCGAGCCAGCGGGAAGCAGATCGCCTCTATTCGAATGTTCGGACACTGAACCTGGCTGCGGCTGTGACGCCCTTGATGGGTCTTTTGGGCACGGTCTGGGGTATGATCCTGTCGTTCTACACGACGGCCAATCTTCCAGTCGGTTCGAATAAAGCCGAAGCCCTTGCCAATGGGATCTATGTCGCTCTGGTCACGACCTTCGCCGGATTGACCGTTGCCATCCCAGCAGCTGTTTTAGCCCATTGGTTCGAGGGCCGAATCCGCGGGCTCCTGATGCAAATTGATGAGATGATGCTGATCCTTCTTCCCCATACGGAACGCTACGAAGGAAAGCTCCGCGTTAGCAAACAGCAGCTTGATGCTGCCGAAAGCCCGAAAATCCCTCACGATGATCTCCAAACCAAGCGTCGCCCCGCCGCGGCGAAATAACCGTCGATCGAATCCAGGGCATCTATTTCCCAAAACCGATCCCCCCTGGATCTGATCCTTGATGCCCGATCGAAATTCTGAAATTCCAAATTCATCCCCATGGCAATTAAACTCCAACAAAACGCGGTGATCAGCACACTCAGCTTGACACCCCTTATTGATGTCGTCTTTCTCCTTTTGATTTTCTTTCTTGTTGCCACACGTTTCGAGCAAGAAGAACGGGATATGGCGGTACGTTTACCCCAAGCGAGCGAAGCAGCTCCGGCGATTGCCTCTCGTCAAGATCTCTTCGTCACAGTCACATCCGAAGGATCCTTTTTTCTGAGTGGAAAACAAGTTAATCTATCGTTGCTAGAGGAATCACTCCAAGAAGCCTATCGCCGAAACCCGGGTCGACAACGCGTGATCATTCGCGCCGATGCCAACAGCCGCACATTGCACCTTGTTGCCGCCATGAATGCTTGCAACAAGGCGAATATCCGAAATTACAGCGTGGCTACGGAGTAGGAGATTGTTCCCCCCATGCCAAGGCATCGCCGCATCGTTCATCGCATCGAACCGAGCCGCTCGTTCCCGTTTGACGAGCAGGTATGGCCGGTGCATTTTGCACTTTTGGTGCTGGCGCTGCTCACGGCCGGATTGGTCATCCTGGCAGGTGGATGGAATGACCCTCGGTTCCTGCACAACGGTTGGATTCGATTGTTGACCCTAGCCGCCACAATGGGTGGACTGGCGTGGGCCGCCAACACCTACAGCCCACGCCGTGCCCGGCGCCTGCATTTCGCCGTGTTAGTGAGTTTGATTACTCATCTCCTGCTCGCCGTCATCCTCCATGAGAAGTATCTTCAGCCCTTCGTCGATGCCCCAGAGGATACCGAACCTCCCGTGGTTGAAACACCCATCCCAGCTCCCATCCCCGCCCCTCCGGAGATGGTACCGGCCGAATTCGAACGCCCTCTGCAGACAGAGCCAATCCGAGTTGTCACGCATGCACCTCCGGAACCACGAACCCAAACGGAGCCCGACGAGGCTCCGTGGCATGCGTTCCAACGGCTGGAGGTCCAAAAGGAACTGCCTCCGGCCGAAGTCGCTGAACGGAAGCCGGAACAGACACGGCCGCGCCGCGCGGAGGACCTCGCCTTATTCAACCGGCGCCCATCCGCCATGGCCCATCCGGCCGGTGGGACGGTACCCGAGGAAATCTTACGGCGATTCACGGCACCCCTTGCCTCCAAACAAGCTGCCACTCCAATCCAACTCGCCCGCCGTGCATTCCAACAACCGATCGTGCCAACAGGCAACATCACGGAGCCTACAGCCTCACCAGGCCAGGCGAACGAACCGACACGGCATCCGGAGCCGGAACCGCTGCAAGTCACCGATGCCCAACAGGCAATTGCCCGCCAAGCGACGAACCGGCAACACGGCGGGGCCGTCAACCGAGGTGTAATTTCTGCCCGAACGCAGCTAGCCCAGCCCCAGCCAATGCCTCTGCTCGAATCGACCAACCAGGCGATACGCCGGAGTGATGCAGCATCCCCACTCGTTGAAGCGGTCCCCATTCTGTCTGAATCGCCAACCATTGCCGATGCGGCCGATCAGGCCGAATCCCGGCAGGACCAAAAGCCACCCCGGCCAATGATCGCTCGATCCGATCCATCTTCACGCGCCCGGCGGCCAACCGAAATTGCGCCTTCACCCGACGTGCTGGCTGTTGCCGAGGAACCATCGTGGCAATCGACCGATCATAGCAACGCGTTGCTTGCCGCCCAGTCCACCGGCACGCAACGCGCATCGTCCCAGTCTCCCCCCTTATCAGACGGTGATTCCGATGTCGCGTTCGTGAGTGAACCATCCCAGGTCATGCCAGGGAAGACCACACTCCAGCGCGCCCAGCCGGCCACTGAACCGAGCATCGCACCCCGTTCACGGACCGATTTCACTCCGCGCCGATCTCTTGAATGGGCCAACGCACCGGCATCACCGGCCACGGCCGAATCCTTCACGGCCGCTCAGAACAGTAGCTTCCATCGGGCCGGACCGGCACCGAACACCTTGGCGCTGACCCGGGCGAACGCAGGCTATTTACTAGGCGGATCGCAAGACAACAATGCGGGGCGGGACCTACCCGTCGATGCCGAGCACCTGGCCCCATATCCATCCACGGCCGCCCGCCGCGATGCGGCAATCCAGCAACAATCCGGGCCTGCCCTGGCGCCTGCCATGGACGCCCAACTCGCCAAGGCAACTGCTGGCGCAGACGCCCCCATGGCACCAGCGATGGCCAAGCCGCTTGAGACGGCTGAATTGGCCGGCTCGCGCCGGCCAGGCCAATTGGCCGCATCCGCCAGCGCGGCGATCGAACGGCAGTTCGCAGCCGCAGCGCCTGGGGAAATCACGGCATCGGTGGGAAGTGGTGAACTCGACACAGGATCGGAGCAGATTGTCCCATCGAGTGGCACCGGCCGGTCGGCCGGTGGAGGTCAACCTGAAATCCAAATCGCGGCAGCCACACCTTCCCGCAGTTCGGCAACGGGCGGCGGTGCACCAGCCGCGGCACTTGCCGCGAAAGTTCCAGCCCTCGCGCCAGCGGCACCCCAGGCCAAGGGCGGTGGCGCGCCATTACCGGCCACCCAATCCATGGCATCCGATACGAGCGGTGCAAATCATGTGGCGACTGCGGCCATTTTGGATCAGCCCCACGAAGGTGGAACGACTCTGTCGGGAACCTTGGGAGCTCAGGCGCCCACAACAGTCCGACAAGCGGAACGCGGAGATGCTGAACCGGGCCTAGCCAGCGGCGGCGGTACTGCCGCGATTCGCTCCCGGCGTGGTCCGGCAACACCTGCCCTGGTTCGAGCCGATATCCCGGCCATTGCCGCGATCCCCCAGGCTGGGAACACCACGGCATCCAATTCTTCCTCTTCGCAACATCAAGGACCAACCGATCCTGCAGACTCTCCAACTCAAACCGTTCGACCGGCGGAACCGAGCGTGTTGGTCATGGGACGACAGGGAACTGAGATGTCCGTCGATCGGGCCACGGCTGGTATCGATTCAGGAGGATTCGGGCCGAACTTTGCCATCACAAGCGGGCTACCAGATCGTCTGGCTCAATTCCAAAGTCCCATCGTCCAGAGTACGCCCACGCGGTTTGTGCGGAAACGGACGACCGGCCTCCCGACCATTCGGGGCATGGCACGGAAACCGGCTCCAGCCTTTGCCCAGCGAGCTCTCCGAGGCGAACCATCCGATGCCGCATCACCGCAACAACCTCCGGAAAAAACCGAAGCAGCCATCGAACTAGGATTGGTCTATCTCGCCCGAAGGCAGCTTGCCGACGGACGCTGGTCCCTCTCTCGAAATGGCGTCGACCTTGTCCGGGCCCCCCGAGAACGACCTCAACTTGTTTCGGATGCCGCCGCAACCGGTCTGGCCCTGCTCGCGTTTCTTGGCGCGGGCTACGATCATTTTGATGATCAATACCAGGAAGTGGTCAAGGCTGGACTGAACTTCCTCGTAAAAAATCAAAAGCCGGACGGCAATCTGTATATTCCGGGTGACATCGAATCGAGTCAGTATGCCCAGTTCTATAGCCACGGTATTGCGGCGATTGCTCTATGCGAAGCCTACGGCATGACCGGCGATCCATCCCTTCGGGAACCAGCCCAAAAAGCAATCCAGTTCATTATCGACACGCAACATCCATCGTATGGCGGTTGGAGATATCTTCCTGGCCTCGACTCGGACCTCTCCGTGACTGGATGGCAGGTCATGGCGCTCAAGAGCGGCGAGTTGGCTGGACTGAACGTGCCAACCGATGTTTATGAACGGATCGGGGAGTTCCTCCATCGGTGCCAAGGCTCCAAAGACGCATTTCTCTTCGTCTACAATCCGTATGCCGACACAGAAGACGCACGACGCCGTCACGGCCGGGACGCGAGTACGGTCATGACATCGGTGGGATTGCTCACCAGCCTCTACCTAGGGAAAAACCGGGATGATTTGGCCATCCGGCAGGGTGCCGAACATCTACTGGCCAATCTGCCCATGCATGGTATCAGCAGTCGCCCGGCAGTGGTTGGGACCACGGGCAATCCACTTCGCGATACGTATTACTGGTACTATGCAACACAAGTGATGTTCCACATGAAAGGGAAATATTGGAACCAATGGAACGCCCGGCTCCACCCACTTTTGATCGAAAGCCAAACTCAGGCTGGCCCGCTTGCCGGTAGTTGGAATCCCTTCCAGCCAATCCCCGATCAATGGGTCGCACACGGCGGGCGACTCTACGTGACAACGATGAACCTGTTGTCCCTGGAGGTCTACTATCGACATCTCCCTCTTTACGAAGCCACCGCTCGGTAATCCCGATATACCGTTCTTTCAGCACGATGCATCGGCTGCGTCAGAATCAGACATCTGTTCAATTCTGCAACACTTAAAATGCAACAGGCGATCTGGGATATGCTGCCTGCAAAATCCCAGATCGCCATGCATTGGGAGGTGAAGGAATTTGTTATTGGGTCAACGCATTCGTCTTTTCCGCCTGACAAATAGTCCTAATTCCCATACTAACAATCCCTTCGGTCAACCGGTGGCTTAAACCTCTTCGCTCGCCAGCCCCGCTTCAAGTCTATTCTCTGTTCCGACCCTATTGATATCTTTTGTTGTTCCAAAGTCCTTTGCAGCGTGGCCATAGGATAGCAGACAGCAATTCGCATGCCAGAAGGAATCCGAAGACATGAATTCGTTCCTTGCGGTGATTTGGTAGAGTAGGATCCAGCCAATCCAGCCAAGAGGCTTGTGTCGCTCTTGTCCCGCGAAGTCTTTTCCGGTACTCTTCCGCCCTCCTCTGACGGCAGTTCTGCTAGCACGCGGGCGGGATGCGGCGAATTGGCGAGCGGCATGCGCCTTTTTGGATATCTCTAGGATGGCTTCACCCTCAACCAGAACCGGTGCTTTCGATAGCATAGGCGGATTGGCCGCCCGGTGGCAGGATCTGGTTCTGCCGATTGCAATCATCACGAGTGTGCTGGTGATTTTGGTACCGCTGCCCACGATGCTGATGGACATCCTCCTGGCCGGGAACATCACCATCGCTGTGATTGTCCTCTTAACAACCATCTACGTTCGGACCCCACTTGATTTCAGTATCTTTCCATCGCTTCTTTTAGCCACGACACTCGCTCGGCTCGTGCTCAATGTTGCCACCACGCGTTTGATTCTGACTCGGGCGGGGACCGACAAATTGAACGCAGCGGGTAGCGTGATCACGGCTTTTGCAGATTTCGTCGCCGGTGACGGAAAAATCGTGGTCGGTCTGATTATTTTTATCATCATTGTCGTGATCCAGTTTGTGGTTATTACCAAAGGCGCAACACGCATTAGCGAAGTTGCCGCTCGATTTGCCCTGGATGGGATGCCCGGGAAGCAGATGGCCATCGATGCCGATCTCAATGCGGGTATCATCGATGAACGGGAAGCGCAACGCCGGCGTGAAGATATCACTCGCCAAGCCGATTTCTACGGAGCGATGGATGGTGCCAGTAAATTCGTGCGTGGCGATGCCATCGCAGGGATCATTATCACGCTGATCAATATCGTGGGCGGTTTGATTATCGGCATGGCTGAAATGGGGATGGGCCTGTCGGAAGCCGGTTCACTCTTCACCCGGCTGACAATCGGGGATGGTCTCGTCACCCAGGTCCCTGCGTTCTTGATATCCTTGGCAGCCGGTCTTCTTGTAACCCGTTCGACGCAGAAATCCAACATGCCGCACGAGTTCTTGCGCCAGGTCTTTTCGCGACCCCGGGCCCTTGCCGTCACGGGTGGCTTTCTCTCCGTCCTTCTCTTGACCGGCCTCCCCCGGTTGCCGCTGGTTGCGCTAGGGGGTGCTTGTATGGGTCTTGCCCTGCTCCTATCGCGTCAGGAAAAAGAATCGGCCGCGGCCGAAGAAGCGGCGGTTGAAGCTGCCAAACGGAAACCGGCCGAGGAACGGATTGAAGACTTCCTAGTGATCGATCCCATGGAAGTGGAGATTGGCGTTGGTTTAATTCGGTTGGCTGATCCCAATCGAGGTGGTGACCTTCTCGAACGCATCCAACGCGTACGGCAAAACATCGCCGCCGAAATAGGGATTATTATGCCGAAAGTCCGAATCCGTGATAATCTGCGGCTCGACCAGAACCAGTACCGAATCAAAATATCGGATATGCCCGTCGCCAGCGATCAGGTCTTTCCGGGCCAACTCTTGGCAATCAGCAGCGGTACAACAACCGGCGATCTTTCGGGGACCCCGACCAAGGATCCGGCCTTCGGCACTCCTGCCAAGTGGATCAATCCAATCTACCAGGATCAAGCTGAAATGCACGGCTGGACGGTTGTTGAACCTGGAGCCGTCCTGGCAACCCATTTAACCGAAGAGGTCCGCCGCCATGCGGACGAGATACTCACGCGGGACGCGACGAAGCATCTGGTGGACGAATTGAAAAATACCTCGCCAGCGGTAGTCGAGGAATTGATCCCCAAGGTGATGACCCTCGCCGAAGTGCAGCAGATCCTGCAGATGCTCCTCCGTGAACAGGTGCCCATCCGGCAGCTTGGGCTGATCCTTGAAACACTCGGCGATTACGCCCAGCGCACGAAGGATCCCATCCTACTTACCGAATATTCCCGACATCGACTGGCCCGCCAGATTTGCACTCGCTATCGCGCGAAAGATGGCATGGTGCATGTGATCACCCTGGATCCGGCAATGGAAGATCGAATTCGAGCCGGATTCGAACACAGCGAACGGGGCATCTTCATCCGCATGTCTCCTCAAGCGATAGAGATAATCTGCCGAAGCATTGCCACCGAAATCGAGAAATTGACCACGGCTGGTTACCCGCCCGTCCTCTTGGTGAGTCCACAGATTCGTGCCGCCTTGAAACAAATGACTGAATCCCACATCCCACAACTTGTCGTGCTTAGCTACAACGAAATCACCCGAGACACGAAGATCGACAGCTCTGGAATGGTGTCCGACTCGACATCATTGCGGAATGCGGATTGACAGAATCCTATTGAATCCCCACCTGCTTCCAGCTTACGGCACTTCTCATGAACATCAAAACCTTTCGCGCCCGATCGCTCCAAGAGGCCTTGGATCTCGTGCGGCGGGATCTGGGCCCGGACGCCGCCATTTTACACACTCGGGAAGTTTCCCCGGGTATTGTTGGACGGATGCTTCGGCTCCGCCAGTTTGAAGTGGCCGCATCGGCCTCCGTCAATGTACCAAGTCGACTTCCGGAACGAATGCGGCCCAACGCCAGTAAAACAGATTCCTCTTGGAAAAGAGATTTCCGAGCCGCCCATCCTTTCTCTTCAATGCCATCCACGGCAATACCCGCGCATCTGGATTGTGATTACCGGGCCAAGTTTCGTGACGATTTCAAACACCAGGTTCAGGACCAGCTCGACCAACTCACATCCCTTGTCGAGGATTTATGCCAGCGAAAGGCGGGTGGCCAGCCACATGAGTTGCCCGAAGCCCTGTTTCAAGTTTTCACGGACATGATTGAAGCGGACGTGGACGAGGAGACCGCCCGGGATCTCGTTGAACGCGTTCGTGTCAAGGCTCGTCCAACCGACCTCGTGGATCCGGTCCTAGTCATGTCCCGCGTCGCGTCGTTGCTTGAGGAGGAAATCCATGTCACCGGGCCGGTCATGACACCACCGGGCAAACGGCAAATTGTCGCACTGGTTGGGCCCACTGGGGTCGGAAAAACAACAACGATCGCCAAGCTGGCGGCCAATTACCGGCTCCGAGAAAAAAAACGTGTCGGATTGATTACCGTCGACACCTACCGGATCGCAGCCGTCGAACAACTCCGCACCTATGCGGACATCATTGATCTGCCAATGGAAGTTGTTGCAACTCCACGTGAGATGCGCGAAGCAGTGGCCCGGCTTGCCGATCTGGATCTGGTCCTCATGGACACAGCCGGTCGAAGCCCGCGTGACGAAGTCAAAATTCAAGAACTCAAGTCCATGCTCGGTGAGGCGCACGCGGATGAAGTTCATTTGGTCCTTAGCAGTACCGCTGGAACCAGGAATCTCACTGCTACCGCCGAACAATTCCAAGAAGTCGGAACCACAGCTCTCCTGCTGACGAAGCTGGACGAAGCAACCAGTTTTGGGAACCTCCTAGGCCTCGTTCGACAATGCCCATTACCGCTGAGTTACCTCACCGATGGCCAAAATGTACCCGACGATATCGAAGTAGCCCAACCGCGCCCATTAGCACAAATGATGTTGGGAAAACGCGTGATGGACGGCATCTCTGGATCCCATAGACACCGCTTTGTAGATCAGTCCAACTCTTGAAGCCATTGGAAAAACCACTCGAAGATTCCATCATGTCCGACCAAGCCGATCAATTGCGAACACTTGTCCAAGCCGCCACGGCCGGGGATACCATGATCCACGCGCCGCCCATCGTGGCTTTCGCCAGCGGGCGCCCAGGAGTTGGTGTCACGACGGTCGCAGTCCATGTTGCAATCGCTCTCTGCCGGATGGACTTCCAAGTCGTCCTTGTGGATGCCGATCTGGACCAGCCTGGAATTGCCGACCTTTGTCAAGTCACCCAAGATACAACCATCGCCGAAGTTTTCTCCGGGCGGCGTACCGTCCAAGAGGCGCTCGTTCAAGGCCCTGTGGGAATTCAAATCCTCCCTGGAACGAATCGGATCCACAATTTTGATCAGTTCATGACATCCCAAGACCGGCTAGTGACCGGTTTGAAGCGGCTGGGATCGATCACTGATATCATCCTCCTGGACTTGGGAGGTGGCATGAATCCCGGTGTCGCTCGGATCTGGCAGGAATCGAACCTGATCTTGCTCATGACGACAATCGAACCGGATGTTGTCATGGACGCCTACGCGGCCATCAAATGGCTTGATAAACGAGGGCGCGAGACCATGATGCAATACCCGGGGCCGAACAAGGGCTGGAAACAAGATTCCACAATCCACGAGGGTCCGTCCCCAACGCGTGTCAAGCCGGCAACCCAAAAAGAATTTCAAACATGCAAGCACCACGCGCCTATGTCACAGACGAGGACTCAAAAAAGGTTGCCACCGATCGCAGCCGTGATTCGAGGCGCCAGTGAACCATCCGTTACGATCGATGTCCATCACCGATTGGCCAGTGCCTGCCAACGATTCCTCGGCATTGAACTTCAGTCCGCTCCATCGATCCCGGGACTGGAGACGATCCGATTCGCCGTCGATGCATCCATGGCTCCTTCAAGTGACCCACGATGCAGCCCGGAATCGTACAACGCCATGGCACATTATGTCGCTTCCTCCGTCGGATTGATCGATCACATCCACCCAAGAGGCGCCGCATAATTCGATTCAAGCAGGGATGCTCAAAATGCCGATGGAAATGAAAAGCATGTATCGTACACACAAGTGGCAATTTAGTCGGATTACAGAAACTTTACGGGCAGGATACAAGCACCCATGGGTCAAACATACGCCGCGATTATGGGATTGCTTGCAATGCTTGTGGTCGTCGTGCGAGGCATCAAAAACGGGGCCGGCATCGACGGGACCCTCTGGGCCGCATGGATTGGTCTTGTTGTATTCACAATGACCGGTTTCGTGCTCGGTTCCATCGCCGAATCAACCGTGAACGAATCTGTCCGGAAGGAAATGGAAAGCCGACTCGCGGAAGCGGAACTTAAAAACGACAACTCATAACATCGTTCCATACCGCGCATGATGCGCGGGGCTGAAATGTCATGGAGGACTCGATGGCAACCGTCATCACGAAGCAGTTACACCAGGCAGAGATCAATGAAGTATGGCGGCAGTTTAAGGCTGACCCCACCAATCGAGCACTTCGCAACCGGCTGGTCGAAAATTACCTGCCACTTGTCAAGTACAACGGCGAACGAATCTGGGCACGCCTTCCGGAAGGCGTGGAATTAGACGACCTGATCTCGGCCGGCGTCTTCGGGTTGATGGATGCAATTAAGGCCTTCGACCTGGAACGGGGCGTCAAGTTCGAAACCTATTGCGTTCCCCGAATTCGCGGAGCAATGCTTGACGAATTGCGGACCATGGATTGGGTGCCCCGCCTGGTCCGCAGTAAAGCAAGTAAACTCAACGAAGCAATCAAGGTGTTGGAGGCGAAGCTAGGCCGGTCCCCCAATGAAAACGAATTGGCCCAACATATGGACATGCGGGTGTCTGAACTGGAGAAGATGATCACCGATGCGAATGCGGTAAATCTGATCAGCCTGAATAAAAAATGGTACGAAACCGACAGCTACAAAGACGTTCGCGAAATTGATATTCTCGAGGATAAAAAGGGCGAAGACCCTACTCGACGAATTCAGAAATCCGACTTGATGCGGCTCGTTACCAAGGGCCTGAATCGAAACGAGCGGTTGATTATCATTCTTTACTACTACGAAGAATTAACCATGAAAGAAATCGGCCGCACGCTCGATCTCTCGGAGAGCCGTGTCAGCCAGATGCATAGCGCCATCGTTCAACGCCTCCAAAGCCAACTCTGCAAACGCCGGCCCGAATTTGGAACCTAGATCGATGCCAGATTACCATATCGCAACCCTTATCAGACATATAACCTGAGCAATTGGCACAAAGAGACCGGCAACGCCCCAATCGGCATGACAGATTGTGCTATCTTTTATATATGGTAAGTTCCAACCAAGCCGAGGGTCGTGTTGTGAATTTTCGGAGAGGATCGAAAAATGGCTTCCATCGACAGCGATCTTCTGCCCGAAATTGATGGGCTACTCGACCGGCTTGAAAAACTGCACAGTTCACCCGCCGTGGCGATCAAGTTGATGGAACTGATCCGGAACCCGGATTTTGAAATCGCAGACGTTTCAAGATGCCTCGAACACGATCCGGCCCTCGCGGCTTCCATCCTGAGGCTAGTTAATTCATCGTACTATGGCGCGGCTCAGGAAATTACCAGTATCCGTCATGCCCTTGCCTATCTGGGCCGGCGCACGATCCGAATGGCAATTCTCGGATTCGGATTGATCAAAGCCCTGGTCCAAGGCAGCCCGGCTATCTTTCATCGATCTTATTGGCGGCGGACATTAACGATGGCCACGGCCGCCCGTCAATGCGCCTTACGAATCGATCCGCACGAAACGTGCCCCGACACGGCTTTCACGGCTGGATTGCTGGCCGATCTGGGAATGGCTGTCCTGGTGCAATTGGAGACCGCCAAGTATCTCCCCCTGTGCATCCAGGGGGACCACATCATCCAGCAGCCCGAATTGGAAATCGAAGCCTTTGGCTTCCATCACATCGATGTCAGCCAACGACTCCTCACCCGGTGGGAATTGCCAAATGACTTGGTCCAAGCCATCGCCACCCACCATCGCTGCCCTCCAAACGCGCCACGGATGAATCATATTCTACTGGCTTCAAACCTCTTGGCCGAAGTGTTATGGATTCCAGATAGCCCCTATATCAAGTCACTGCTTCAAATACTCCACTGTCACTTGGACCTGGACGAGGACGATTTGATTGCCCTCGCTGTGGAGTGCAAGAAATCCGTCAACGAGAGTTTCCAAATCTTCCAAGTTCGCATCAATGGCAAGATCGACATCGATGCCATTCAGGAATCCGCCAGAAAGCTTCGAGACAAAATTGCCCTGGAAGATGCCGCTGATTTGGACAGCTTGGAAGCTTTCATGAACGATTCGACCAGAATCAAGACTGCCAGTGAAACCGGAGATATTCAATCCTGATCACTTGCCCGCATATGCCATGAGCTCCTGCTGTGCACCGGCACTGAAATATGCGGGCTAGACACTCCACGGTGCCCGGGACGCCCTCGATCGCAGTGCGTTCGCCTCGGAATCACCCACAAACTCTTCCTTGACCGGGTCCCATGTCAGAGTTCGACCTGTCCATAGGGCAATACACCCTAGATGGGCAAGTATCGTGGAACATGCGCCAATTTCAATGTCTGCTTTTGGACGGAGCCGCGTCCGAATGCAATCGAGCCAATCCCGATGGTTTTCCTCCACCGAATGCACCTTCGGGAAGCAGCTATCCAACACGTATTTTGGGTAACAGTCCAAGAATCCGAACCGCTCAACGTGGATCCACCCTTCATCGCCCACGAAAAGAACCCCGAAGTTGGTAATCGGGGTTTTCACATTCCATCCTTCAGGAATGATATGCTGCCCCTCTTGGAGTGTCGTGGCGCAGATAATCTTCGTATCATCGGCATACTTGAATGTGAGAGATGAAACTCCGTCGATTCCTGGGGGCGTGATTTCAACCGGGCCAGTACCATCTTTGCGGAGTCCGGCATGGGCGGAATCCAGGTTGTGGACCAATCCAGAAGTCAAATCCCCGGCACCGAACGCCCGATTGCAGCTCCAGGGAACCACGTGCTGCGGTGGGCCAGTATGGTGATAGCGATAGTTGTACGGATACCAGGGACATGGACCAAGCCACATATCCCAGTCCAATCCATCGGGGACTGGCTCGGCTGGCAAGTTCAAATACGGGCTCACACCACTTGACGATACATAGGCAAGTTTCACGTCGCCGATGCGCCCAGCATGAACCATCGCAAATGCCGTGCGATAATCGGGCGAATTGCGTTGCTGCAAGCCGGTCTGGAATACTCGCTGGTGGCGCCGTACAGATTCCACCATGGTGCGCGCCTGCCGAATGGTCAGGGAAATGGGCTTTTCGCAATAGATATCCTTGCCTGCCTGGGCAGCCAGAACACTGATGGCTGGATGCCAGCGTTCCCCCGTGGCAATGACAACCGCGTCGATGTCATGGCAAGCCAGCAACTCGCGAAAGTCGGCATACGCCCGAAATCCATGAAACAAACCGCCTGGTTGTTTGGCACCATAGGTTTTTTCAAGTGCCTCCGTGGCCGCGTTACGGCGCCATGGATCGACATCGCTCAAGGCGACAACCTGGACGTCTGGATAATTCGTAAAGATTTGGAAATGACCGCGCCCCATCATTCCGACACCAATGAAACCGACCGTGATCCGATGGCTCGGTGCCGTTGAACCGTTCTTCCCAAGAACACTGCCTGGAAGAACGATCGGCGCCGCCAACGCTCCAGCCGCGGTAGCCAACTCCTTGAGCATGCGACGCCGTGTTCGAAGGCTACTTCCAGAACGCCAGAATTCTTTTCTCTTGATGTCTGTCATTTTCTGATTTTCTTGTTGACGCTACCCAATGCGGCGGAGCCGCAATCAAATCCGAAATTCGAAGGATCTCTCAAATCTGTCCGAATCCTATCTCCCTCCCCCTTGTGGAAAGGATTCCCCTATTCTCCCTCCCCCTTGTGGGGAGGGCCAGGGAGGGGGGCCCGATCATTGTGAAGTTCATCCCATATTTTTTCCAACACACCATCCAACTCCTCAAAGATCTGATCATTCCAAAACCGTATCACGCGGAATCCTTGGCTGTTGAGCCAGCGGGTCCGATCGGTATCATATCCTTTTTTCTCGCTATGTTGGCCACCGTCGAGTTCGATTACAAGTTTCTTTCCATAAGCAACAAAGTCGACAACATATGCACCGATTGGAGCCTGACGGCGAAATTTAATTCCATTCATTTGGCAACAGCGCAGGTGAAGCCAAAGCCGCTGTTCGGCGTCGGACATGTGATTTCTCAGTTTGCGGGCGAAGTCCCGTTTCGAAAGTGACATGGGTAGGTAGTGCGTTGCGTTGGTTCCCGGCACCCCTCCCTAGCCCTCCCCATCCAGGGGAGGGAATGAGGAAGAATACCCCTCATGGGAAAAAGTTATCTACTGCCTCCCCCTCGTAGGGAGGGCCTTCCCTTTCTCCCTCCCACTCGTGGGGAGGGCCTTCCTATTGTCTCCCTCGTGGGGAAAATCGTGCTCCTACCGATCCTGTTTCCGGGCATCGATATCTTGGATCACTTTCGGGATCTGTTGCCGTAACGCTTCGTCTTGTGTCAAGGATCGAATGGCCTCCAACGCAGCCCGAGCCGGTTCGGGATCGGTCTGGCTCAGACCCTTCGCCGCTTCAAAGATAGCGGCCACCACAGTACCCTGAAGTTCTGGATCGTCGACAAAATCGCGGAGCAATGCGAGCGTTTCAATCGTGCGGACTGAACCGAACCGGGACAGGATCAGCTTCTTGTCCTCGATTCGGGTTGCCAAATCGAGCGCCTGCTTGAGCCGATCGAACGTTTGTTGGGGCGGACAATCATTCGGCAGCGAGATCACGCGGGCATACGCACGCAGAGCCCAAACACGGTATGCCGGCAAATTGCCATGTCGCGCAATCTCGAATAGTTCATCAGCTACGGAGGCATCGGGCCAATTGGCAAGAGCCCGATAACCGGCATCACGAACCGACCGGTCGGTGCTTTGCATCGCCGAATGGACGGCGCGGAGTGATTCCTCGCCCCCCATTCGGGCCAGCGACGGCAGGATCGCGCATTGACCCGCCGCGTCCGCTTTCTGGAATGCCGCGAGTAATGGCGCCGGCCGCTGAGTCGGATCGGGTATCTTTTGACAGCTTATCCAGACGGCCCGCCCCGCCGCTTCACGTTCTTCACCTTCCGAACTCCTGCACAAGAGTTCGATAAGAGTATGGATATCCCTTTCCGTTGCCATGATTTCCAATGCGTGAAACGCTTCGATTCGGATTGCCGGATGGGAATCCTTCGCTGCTTCCAGGAATACCGGCAAAAACATGGGCGATCGCCTGGCAAGGGCACATTGCACGATGGCTGGGCTGAGGTTCCCCTCGGTTTGCATCCACCCAATGAGCGCCTGGTTGGTTCCTCGCGCGGGCATGAGCCGAAGTGTCTCGAATGCGGCGGCCCGTATCCGATCATCCTCGGCTGCAGTTGCTAGATGAGCCAGTTCGGTAACATCGTGCGCCGTTCCCGACATTCTTAACACTTTCAATGCATGGATACGAATTTCGGTGTCCGGATGGTCCAGCAATTCCAACGCGGCCGCGCGAAGTGCAGGATCGGCACGATCCTGCAAACTCACGAGGGCTGCGATTTTACCAGATAGGGGCAATTCCGGGATGGCCGAGGCGATCGCACGAATCGCTTCCTGTTGCTTGAGGTCCACGAGGTAATCCGCGGCAACCGCCCTCTGCCACGGTTCCTCGGAAGCCAGACCGGCAATCACCATCCGTATCGATTCGGATGGCTTGGCTACCATGAGCCCACGGAAGGCAGCGGCTCGTATCCGTTCCGATTCGGCGGACTGGAGCGATTCATAAAGCCGGACGGCTGCCGCAGGATCCCCGCGCCGACAGAGCAATTCAGCGGCGTTACATATGGCATCGGCCACCACGTGATCGAACTCTGGCGGCGCCGCGCCGGCATAGCTGCGAAGTGCCTCGGCCGCCGGCAATGTTCCGATCCGGCCAAGGGCGGTCACGGCAACTTCCGCCAATGTGTTATCCCTGGCATGGAGCAAATCCGAAAGGATCAAAACGGCATCGGGATCGGCCAAACGGCCCAATGAAATCGCGATCCCGATCTTCTCCCTCCCCTCGGTTTTGCCGAGCATATCTCGAAGCGATCGCAGGGCTGCCGGGCTGCCGATATCCTCGAGGGCATAGCAGGCCATGTGCGACAACCGCGGATTCGGTAATAACTCCGCCAGCACCGGGACTGACTCATCCGATCCGACAATCCCTAATTGACGGCAGGCGTACGCTTTCGCATCGTCCGTTGCAGTTCCCCGAAGTATCGCAACCAGACGATTCTCGATGTCCATTCGAGCTTGTTCGTCCGCCCGGGACTGAACCACGGCTTGTTCGATCGGATTCAATACGGAAAGGTCCTGGCCCGGTTCCAACTTAGCCAATGCCTGAATCGCACCATCCAATGCGGAATGATCGCCCGCACGCAACGCGACGGAGACCACGCAGAGCGACCCGCCAACTAGCAACCATTCGCAAAGCTTGACAATCGCTAACAAATTTTTGTTGAACAAACTTATTGGATTCAAGTACTTCATGGCAGTAATATTGGCGCATTCTCGGGAAAGACCACTTCGCCTGACTTGCCATCCATGCGGTATTGCACCTTGAGCTGTTTCACGACATTCGGTATGGGATCGCCACCGAACGCTTCGTTGTAACTGCTCGATGGTAGCACGATGAGCGGGAAATCGCGCGCGTGCTTCTGCAGGATTGAAGTGACATCTTTGAGTGTATCCCCCGCGCCGTAGGTGGCCTTGAGAATTTCCACCTTGACCGGTTCCCGCTGCACCTGCTCGAAGAGTTTCTGAACATCGGCACCGCCGCCAATCTTGCTTGCCACAGTCATGGCGACACCAGTCGCCTTATCCCTAAGGGCAGGATTCTTGGCCGATTCGACGGCCAGCCGCAGCATGGGAACGCTCGGATAACGTTCCATCACCTGGAGCACCAGTTCCCGCTCCGCATCGCGTTCCGCGGCATCCAGGGCATTTTTGCACATTGCGGCCCGCTGATCGTCTGGCATCAAAAATTGTCGCGCCAGACGAATATAACCACGCAGCGCCCGGACCTTGTATGGACTATTCGGAGTCTTGGCCAACTCCAATAGCCCGGGCCCTGCCTCCAAAGTCATCCAGGTTCCTAGGAGCCGGACTGCCGTGTCTTGGATTTGCGGATCCTCTGATTTGGCAGCTTCCACGATCGTTTGCAATGCCTTGGTGCCACCCATGCCGGTGAGTGTTTCCAGGATGGCGATTTGGGCGGATTTCGGCGCTCGTTCCAAGGCATCGGCCAGTTTCCGGGCACAGGCTTCGCGATCCGGCATGCGGAGGCAAGCCGCCTGGAGCGCCCTGGACGCCGCGGGAGTGTCGTCGGATCGCGGCGGATCGACGACTCGGTCAATCAACTCGGGCAGGTCCTCCCACTGAGCCACTTCTCCGAGGGCCACGAGGGCTGCAGTGCGCACCTGCCCATCCGCATCATCGATCGCCGCAAGCAGCGGCGGTACCGCATCCATGCGGCGCCTGCCGACCAACTCAAGAAGCACAATGCGTTCTTTCCCTTTGGCGGAATTCAAACGCGCCACAAGATCCCTATCGACATGATTCCCAGGTAGCTCCTGGAGAGCCGCCGTGGCAGTCCGTGCCACTTCTTCATTCTCTTCGGTCGCGGCGATTAACAAGACAGGGATGCAGGTGGCATCTCCGAGGCGCTTCAGTACTTCGATTGCTGCAACTCGGACGGGGACCGGCCCATCCTTGGCCGCGTCCAACATGGCGGGCATCGCTTCCGAATCGCCACGGTCCGCGATCGCCAGAATCAACATGGCTTGCCGGTCGGGTGCCATGCGGGTTAATGATGCAAGTAGCTTCTTCGATACGCCGGGTCCAGTCAGTTCACGCGCAGTCGAAAGTCCGATGGCCACCATCGCCTGGTCACTTGATACGAGCTGCTCGACCAACAGACCGACGCCATCGGCACCGCGGGCCAAGATCGCGCCGCGGGTTGCTTCAACGATACGCGGCTTTGGCACGCCGGCTGTTCGCACTGCGTCGTAAAGGCCGGCCGCCTGATCCTTTTTTCCATCGTTGAGCATTTTTTCAGCGCATAAAATACAACCTTCGGCGACGGCCGAACGCACGGCCTCGGGTGTATCGACGAGGGCCTGGCGCAGCGCGGCGGTGGCTGGCGCATTCCCAATGTGCCCCAAGGCAACCGCGGCTGCCGAAGCAATGCCCGGATCGGCATCCCGCATGTGCTTGATGAGTCCATCGACAGCCTGTTCGTCACGCCGTACACCGATGGAATGGATCACTCCCATCAACGATCGCCCTTCCAATTGCCCCATTGCCTGCCGCAAAGCCCCATCAGCGGCTGGATCCGGAATCACTTCCAGCGCGATGCGCGCCCACGATTCAAGCTCGGGATCATGGAGCAGAGCAGCCAAGGCGGGAACGGCCTTGTGCGAGCCCCAGACGGCCAGTTTCCTGCACGCCAGTGCCTTGTCCGCTTTGGGAACATCCGATTGCAGTAATTCAATCAACGGCTGCTCATCTTCCGCAACCAATGCTACCGGGGTTGTGAAATGGACTGCCGCCGCCACCATCATCACAGCAATCACCAGAGAGTTTCGATGGCTGATCATGATTTTGTCCTCGGATGAAATGGGGTTATTTTTCAATTTTGCACGCAACACTTTTCAGTTTTAGATCCTCCACGGCGCTCGTATCGCTTCGCTCCGCAAACGATTGGCCTGCTCATCACCAAGAAACTCATGTTGAACTGGATCGAATTGAACCTTACGACCAAGGAATAGCGCGATATTGGTTGCGTGACAAGCAATGTGTGAATAGCACGCGATATCCGCATTGCATTTGGGTTGACTTCGGGTTTTCACGCAGTCAAGGAAATCGCGTACATGGAACGTGGCCGGGTATCCTCCAATTTCTTCCACTTTCCTGCCGGCCAGTAGTTCCGGTGAACTGAGAACGAATTTACCGCTATCCCCCGTTTCGATCCAACCGGTATCGCCCTCGAAACGGACCGGGCAGGAGCCGAGTGGCAACCAGTCCTTCTCACGTAGAATTAACTTCACCCCATCCGCATACGTGGCGACAATCTGGCCATCCTCCGGCGGGCAGTATTCGACTGGCGCGGTACTATCCTTGTCGGCCGCCCATTGGCACAGGTCGACGCAATGCGAGCCCCATTCAAGCACACCACCGCCAAGGAATTGGCCCCCCGGTTCAAAGGTGCCCATGAATCCGCCACCTTTTTCGAAATGAAAGCCGTTGAGCATGACACTGTTGAAGGGACGCCACGCCGCTGGGCCAAGATACATATCCCAGTCGACCTTCTCGATCGGCGGAGCCTCCTGGGGCGGCAACCAGCGGCTCATCGCTGTCGTCATTCCGGCCGGATGGGCATAAACGGTGCGCAGTGGTCCCAGCCTCCCCGTGCGAGCCAGCTCGCAGGCAAAGGCAAAGTGCGGCAAGTTCCTCCGCTGAGTGCCCGCTTGAAACACACGCCCGCAACGGCGCATGGTTTCCGCCAGCAACAAACTCTGCGAAATGTTCTTGGTGCACGGTTTTTCACAATAGATGTCCTTGCCGGCACGGGCCGAATAGATGGCCGCTGTCGCATGCCAGTTCGGTCCCGTGGCGATGAGAACGGCATCGATATCGCTGCGATCCAATAGCTCGCGGAAATCGCAGTACATTGCACAGTCCCTGTTCTGGTACTTCTGGTCAGCCAGTTGTTTGACCGCCACACGACGTGCTTCCTTGACATCGCATACCGCGACGAATTGCACGTCCGGTTGCTCCAGGAAACAACCCAGGTCATAGGTTCCTCGACCGCCAATCCCGATGCCACCTAGTACAATCCGTTCGCTAGGTGGTACTGCGCCATCCTTCCCCAGTGCCGAGCCAGGAATCACATGAGGCACGGCAAGAAGAGTACTGGCTCCAGCCATCGCCTTGACGAACTGCCGCCGATTAAGTGGTTTGGTCTGTTGCGACATGATGGGTCCTCTGTTTTGCACCGGTTGAACGTTGATGGAAATGAAAATGAATAAGCCACCGTACGGCTCAATATCCTTATCCCTAATTTGAAGAATCGTATCCTCGCTATTCCGACAACCCCCACACCACCGACGACAGGATTCCCGTCTTTTTCGACTGCAGTGAAAGGCAATGCGTCATGGCGAGCCAAGCAGAATCATGGAGACGTCCGGCTGGCTGCTTGTGAATTCGCACTCCATAGCCACGTCCCCATCCATTGATCAATCAACGTCAAGAGCAGCCGGGTATACAGAATGAATCCGGTGTTCGGGCCGGAAAAGCCGGAAAAGGGGTGGCTGGAGGGACTCGAACCCTCGACATCCAGAACCACAATCTGGCGCTCTAGCCGACTGAGCTACAACCACCATTGGAATTGATACGACAGACAGTATATCGGCGGGAAAGCGGATGATCCAGATGCTTACTTGAATGGGAATCGCTCATCGATCTGGGCATCGGACAGTTCGACGAGGAACGTGGCGAGGCGATCGACGAGGACCTCCATGAGCCGGCGGCCCTTTTCCGCGGTCGCGGCATGCGGATTGGCGGCGCCAGCATTTTTCGTCAATAGGTGCCACGGCCGGGTGATCGAAACCCAACCTTTCCGCAATGCCTCAAAACGGAATTCCGCCGTCTTGCCGTCGTCGGCGGCCAGAGAGCCGTCCTGATTTCGGAGGACCAGATCCGGCCGGTAGGCAAGCATAAAGGACGTTTCCACCTCGCCGGCATGATCTTCCGGAGCATCGAAGATCTCATCATAAACATCGCCAAGGATCTGGTACCAATTGCAGAGGAAAAGTTGAGCCTCCGTCCGGCCATACATCTCCCGCAACAGCACCTTGATGTCATTGCCACCATGGCTGTTGAAAAGGACGATCTTGTGGATATTGGATTTCACCAGCGATTCGACCAGATCGGCGATTACGGCGTTCAGCGTCGATGGATTCAAGTTCAACGCGAGCGGAAACCGCTGCAAATTGGTCTCCGTTCCATAGGGTATCGTTGGGAGTAAAATCACTTTGGCTCCCCGTTCATGGGCAGCCTCGCAAATGGTCTGGCCCATTAGGTCGGCTTCGATGCAATCCGAGCCATACGGCAAATGCAGATTGTGCGGTTCGATGGCGCCGAGCGGTAAAACGGCGACCTCATACGACTGTTTCTTGACCGTTGCGTAGTTCGTTTCGAATAGTTTCCAGGGAAGCATGGGATCGATATAGGAACGTGACCGTGTGTGGAATGCCCCAGTACCAAATGATAACCACTCTATACGGTGATGCCCACTACCGCAACGCTCCCATCCAAGCACGGTATTCGCGATCCAATTCAGCAAGGTTGTTCCCTGCCAACTTGGCAAGCGTGTTGATCTCAGCCCGACCCGAATAGACGGCCACCAGATATTCGACCAATGGCTCACGGTAGCCGCCGTTGTTCGCGTGGACGAGGAACGTGGTCAGGCCCGCCAATTGACTATAAAGTCGGGCAATATCGGGTCGGTTTTGCAGATCGTTCTTCCCCAAGCGGACAACCTCCGCAAGCGGAATATAATAACCGTCATCCAAGAGTAGCTCACGGGCGGCCGGTAAACGCCCGGCATCGGGACCGCCAAGCGTGAAATAGCGGGATGATCTTGCCGGCGACTCTGGATCCTGTTCCGCCAAGGACTCCATGTATGTCGCAACACCCTCAATAATCCAGAAATTATCGAGTGTTCTATCAGGGCTAACCGTCCGGCGTGATTCTTGGAAGATCTGGTGCGTCGTTTCGTGGAACAGGGTTGCCGGATGTTGTTCCTCCCCGGCGAAGAAGTGGGATTCTCGCTGCCGGTCGAAATAGATCCCAAGCGTCTGCGAAATTTTTGGTTGCCGATGGATGAGGGCCGTGTTGTATTCGTCGCGGGTTGCGTAATAGCGAACACGATGGGGTCTGCCAGGCGCCCGCGCTGGCCGATCGCCGGCAAAGAGCTCTCGAACTTCCTTTTTGTCAAGGTAATAGCCGGCAAATACTTGCCGCCAGAGGGCATGGAATGTCTCAAGCCGCGATGCAAGTTGAACGCCCTCCTCGAGGCCAGCATTCGTTGTCACAAGAAAATGCTCGGTCCGGACTGTCCAACCACGTTCGATCGTCGCATGGCGCCGTGCGTCCTCTTCCGCGGATATCCACTGCTGGCCCCATCGCCGTTGGCCCGATTCATACTGCGGAATGTCTCCAGCCTGAATCCAACCAAACCGCGGGTGCCAGACCGATCCGGTATCGACCTTCGATCGATGATACGGGGTCAACCATCGGTCACCGACTTTTTCATAACCGAGCACTCGCCGCGCCTCGCTATGATCGGGATTTTCACGAACTGCACTGGCGGCCAACTGCATGGCCAACGCGGGCCGGCCGGCTTCAGCCGCGCGCCGGGCGAATGCAAACAGGGCATCGGCCTGCGCCAGCCGAAGAGCAGCGAATCGGCGGTGGAGTGGGCTCACCGAAGGAATTTGTTCCGCGGAATCATTCGGATCGAAGAGAATGCTCTGGCCATCGATTGGAGGTGGCAACCAATGTTGGATCCACACGGCCAATTCGTTCTGGCCTTCATTCAAGGCGTCCTCGGCCAATTCCGCAAGCTGCGCTGGATACGTGTTCTTCTGTTCACTGATTGCGCTTGATAGAGCATCATCCGCAACGCTCGCACTGGCACCTGCCAGGAGGGCGGAACAAGCGAAATAAAACAGTACGCGCGCACTCGTGAAACGCATGGCGGATTGGCGGTGGTCCTGACTGCGACATGATTCTCAATGATTCTAGAATCCATTCTACCATGCCGAACCGATGGCCACTCCATCCCGGAAGGTTCCTAATCCGAAAATGCCGCATCGAACTGGACTTTGCTGGCCTCGAAATCGAGCCCTTTCAGGAACTCGACGGCCTCTTGCGCCCCATGTTCGCGATCCATGCCGCTGTCTTCCCACTCGACGGAAAGTGGTCCATCGTAGCCGATCTGGTTCAGCGTGCGGATGATCTCCTCGAAGTTGACCCCGCCACGGCCGGGAGATCGAAAATCCCAACCCCGGCGCGGATCTCCAAAGTTCAGGTGGCTCGCCAGGATACCCGTCTTGCCATTGAGGGTCACAATCGCATCTTTGACATGGACATGGAAGATTCGGTCGGGAAATTCACGTAGGAACTCGACTGGTTCGATACCCTGCCAAAGCAGATGGCTCGGATCGAAGTTGAAACCGAATTCCGGCCGGTAATCGATGGCTTCCAGTGCCTGTTTTGCCGTGTAGAGATCGAAGGCAATTTCGGTTGGATGGACCTCAAGAGCGAATTTGACTCCGCATTCGCCGAAGACATCGAGGATTGGATTCCACCGGTCGGCGAATTGCTGGAAGCCGGCTTGAATCATCGACTCCGGCACGGGTGGAAACGAATAGTTCAGGTGCCATATGGAAGAACCTGTGAAGCCATTGACAACCTCGACACCAAATTTCTGGGCAGCTCGAGCCGTGTTTTTCATTTCCTCAATGGCCCGTTCGCTAACGCCGGCCGGGTTCCCATCGCCCCAGACATGGCTCGGTACAATCGCGCGATGCCGCTCATCCACCGGATCACAAACCGCCTGACCCACCAAGTGGTTACTGATCGCCCGGCACTGAAGGTCGTGCCGTTCAAGCAGATCCCTTTTTTCAGTGGTATAGTTCGGGTCGTTGAGCGCCTTGTCCACTTCAAAATGGTCGCCCCAACAAGCAAGTTCCAGCCCTTGGTAACCGAAATCACTGGCCTTTCGAGCCATGTCCTGGATCGGTAGGTCGGCCCATTGTCCAGTGAAGAGCGTGATGAGGCGTGCCATAGTCGTGTCTCCGTTGTTGGAATTGCGGATAGTTGTTCTTGAGCCCGTCATTCTCCGCATTGAGCCACAAAAGGGAAAGGGGGTCACGCACCCAAGTCCTCTCGCAATGCGTTCAGCCCACGCTGGACTTCGCCGAGTGCCTCTCGCATCCGGGCCAGGTCCTGTTTGAGCGATTCCATATCGGCGCGGAGGCTCAGGATCGCGCCCTCATCTGGTATTGACATGGGGGGAGGAGGATTGGTGGCCACTGGTGGTTGATCCGTGTCCCACGATGGATCCGCGGCGGTCCCGGCGAGTGGCTCGGCGACCGTGCCGCCCTGGTATTCGCGGCGGAGTTTCTCCATTTCACGGTCGAGATAGAGGTTATGGGTCACCACGGCACCTCGGCCGGGCGGTGTTAGGTAGACGATCAGTTTTTTCTCGACCAACTGCGCGAGGATCGGCCGCAATTCGGCCAGGTCGGGAATCGGTTCCATCCGTGCCGCCCGGCCACGAAGTTCACCCACCGTCTGGGCACCGCGTAGCAACAGTTCCGCCATGACCGCGATTTCGACTTTATCGACACCAAGCCATTCGTAGGCGAAGTGCCGGTACTTATCGATCCGGCTGATTCCCTGAACCACAGCCACCGCCCCGATCGCTCGCAACCGTTCAATCGCATCCTCGATATCCGCCTCCTCAAGCTGCATCTGGGGAAATCGGTTGCTCTTCTGATTGCAGCCGGTTTTTAGACTGTTGAGCGAAAGGGGATAGTTGTCCGGCGTCGTCTTCGCTTTCTCGATCAAAACCCCCAACACACGGCGATCCATCGCCCCAATCGGCTGCCATCGCGGGGATATATCCGGAAGGGTCATTCAAGCCTCCTTTCCAGGGAATGGATCATCGAATTTCTTCACTCCTGTGGTTGATCCGGATTTTTTAATCAGATGCGCTGCCCGGCGCGGCAGGAAGTCCACTCGGGGGAACCACCGCCCTCTGCGGAGATGGAGAAAAGGGCCCCGGCTGAGGCTTCGTCTGCCAGGGAATTTTCCATGGCCAAAGCCCCACCAGCGTGCTACCGACGACACCCGTGACCCGGCCGTGGGTATCGTAGGTTTCAATCCTCCCAGATCGACTGCCGGGATCCTCGGCAATGGCCGCCACCGACTGGCCACTGGACGACTGGACTTCCAACCGGCGACAGATCACCGTGTCGGCATTCAAGGCTGGGGAAACCACGACCCGGTCAGCGACCATGCTATCGGTATCCACCCGTTTGAGCAATTTATCTCGTAAGGCAACGCCCAGTGCAAGAAATAACAACGGATAAACAACCCAGCGTTCGTGTTCAGACATGGCAGCGTGCGGATTAAAGACGGGGGGAAAAAAGCGTTTCTGGGAATTTGCCAGACGGGCCTGTGGAAATTCTACTTCGCCCCAGACATCGCGACCATCTCAAACCGAAATCGAGTTGCCACGACGCATCGATCCGGATTCTGAGTTTTCGGACAGGGCCATTGACAACCGCAAGCGGTGTGATATTTTCTTATTTTATCATACTGGATCGGCGAAGGATCGCGCACGGCATATTCCTGGAATCTGCAACTTGTTTGGAGTGGGCCTCGATGAAAAAATCCAGCAACCGGTTTCTCAGAAAATCCATGGATTGGCTCCTATTCGGCAGCCTCTGCTATTGTCCGATATTCTGCTCCGCCCAAGATCCCGCAATTCGGCATTGCGACTACCAGATCGACGATCCGCCGCTCTTTAGCGGTTATGAAACGCCAGTTCCTTTCCGCCTATTTGGCATCGTACTGAACAACACGGAAGACTGGCTCGATCCCTTGGAGCAATTCGACAACCAGGGCGAACTCCCGCCGTTCATGGGCGGCGAGGCGGAAATTTTTGTCCAAGCCGTGGACCTCGATGGCACCCCCTATGATCCCTATCCGGATATAAGCCAAGCAGGGGCATCCGATCCACTTGTTGGCGACTTCGGCGGCACATTCGTCTGGATGGGGCAAAACTATGGCAATCTGCCCAATTTCCAATATGAGGAGAATTTTTATATCAATCAGGACATGATTGGCCAGCCTGGCGAAAGCCGCCCTGCCTGGTACGCTGAACTCGATCGCCTCGGCTTCTGGAGGCCTGGCTCGCCATTGGCCGAATGGAAACTGGTTCGAGCCGGCGATCTTGTCGAGGTCCGAGCTGCCGTCCCTGGTCTAACTTATCAAGGAAAACACAATGTCAACGAACGGCATACCGTTGATCCATTCAACAATTTCGAAGTGGAGATCCGGGAAAAAGGATATGGTCTGCCTGAGCCGGAATCTCTCCATCTGAATGCACTCAAGGATGAAGCTGATCAAGCCTTTTTTGATCAAACACGCCAGACCGGCGGGGAGCATTATCAGGGCTCCCGTATCCAGATCCAGGATGTCCTGTTCAACGGACTATCAGCCGGGGATCCCCTCTCCTCCGATACCACGTTGACCGTGTCCGATGCGACAGGCCGTTCACTCGACGTGTACCTTGGCCTCTCCGCGAGTTTTAACTCCGGAACTGTACCCGCAGGCCCTATCCAGCTCACCGGCGTACTCGACCAGAAATCCACCAACGGGCGAGACGGTTATCGCTTACTCGTCATGAACATGGCCGATATACAACCGGTCCTATCCGCTGACTTCGACTCGAATGGCCATGTGGACGGGACCGACTTTCTGACATGGCAGACAGGATTTGGAGTGGACACTTCAGGAGACGCCAATGGAGACGGCACGACCGACGACGCCGACCTGGCGATCTGGCAGCAACAATTCGGTAGCGGGTCCGGCCAAAAGTATGCCGTTATCCCGGAACCAACAGCCGCATGCTTATCATGTGCCCTCCTAAGTCTCCTTTTTCTATTTTCCCTGGCGAACCGATCCATCCACGAACCGGCCGGGATTGGGCGATTATGAAACGTCCCAGAGCGAATACGAATCGGCCCGAAACCATCTTCATGATGGGCGCATTCACGCTTGTGGAGTTGCTAGTTGCGATCGCGATCATTGGGATTCTCATGGGCCTGCTTCTTCCAGCCATCCAGGCAGCGCGGGAATCCGCCCGGCGTGCCCAATGTGCCAACAATCTCCGACAAATAGGCCTTGCCCTATGGCAACACCATGACGCCACAGGTCATTTCCCGGCCGGGAACTTTGCCAGCCGGATCGGCGTCTGCACCGGTGGGGAGCTAACTGGTGAGGACAATCCGTCCCAGGACCATGTCAACTGGGCGATTCTGATCCTGCCTTATCTGGACGAGCGGCCGCTCTTCGAACAGTACGATTTCTCCACGTACAACGAGGCCCCAGAAAACAAGGCCGTCCGGGAATCGCAGGTGGCCGTCTATCAATGTCCCTCGGACCAGGAAACGTCCACTTTAACCGTCCCCGGATTCGGGCCTGCCGCGGCATGGGATCTAAACGTACCGTACATGCCCGGATCCTACCGGGCCGTCAGCGGGCGAAGCGATGGACGCCAATTCCTCGACGATCCGTTTGTCTATCAGTACCCGGAGGCATGGCGGGGAGTCATGCATTTGGTTGGCATTTTAGGGTTTGACCGGGAACGGATTGCGAATATTGAGGATGGAACATCCCACACCCTGATGGTCGGCGAATCGGCTTCCCGCACCAAGAGCGAACACCGTACCCTTTGGGCCTACTCCTACGCGTTTTATAGCCTCTCAGCAACCATTCCACAGACCCGGACACTCTGGGGCGATTATGAACGCTGCCGTGCCGCGGGGGGAATCGGATATGGGACGCCATGCACGCGTGGATGGGGGAGCTACCACGCCGATGGGAACCACTTTGTTTTATGTGATGGCTCCGTTCGCTTCCTATCCCAGGAAGTGGATGTGGCCGTATTTGCCGCCGCCGGCTCGATCGCCGGGGGTGAGTCGGAATGGCTGGCCAGTGGGGATTAACCATCTCCAATCAATAGGCCACATCGGTCCATTGCCGTGATTTGCTGCTGGCGGCAATGGCATCACAAATGGCGATGGCGTTGTGGCCGTCGACGAATGTCGGGTAATCGCCACCCGGCCGTTCTCCCGCAATATGCCCATAGACATTGCGGAAAAGATTCTTCGGCCCGTCCGGATAGGCTTCGTTATGGCCGCCCGGATAGTGGGCATATTCCCGTGCCTCCTCGTAGAGCAGACTGGGGTCCTTCATGATGATTTGATTCGGCCCTTCGCGGTGGCCAACCCAAAGTTCGTTCGGCCGTTCCTGTTCCCACGCCAGGGCACATCCACTCCCATCGATCTCGAATCGCAACCCATTCTTCCGGCCGGCGGACACCTGACTGACCGTGAATACGCCGTGCGCGCTGTTGTCGAATTCGATCAAAACGGATGCATAATCCTCCGTGTCGATGGCGACTTCCTCGAGGTCCTCCGGTTTCAGAAGTTTGCCGGCAAAACTTTCGATATCGCCCTTGGGCCGGTGCCGTACCGGATGCACTGTGACAAGGTCCGCGCAGACCCGGACAATTTTCAGGCCCGTGATGTGCTGGATCAGGTCGCACCAATGGGATCCAATATCGGCAATTGCACGGGTGGTACCGCTTTGTTCCGGAACCAGCCGCCAATTCCAATCGGTATCGAGTAACAGCCAATCCTGCAAATAGGCTCCATGTGCCAAGTAGACACGACCGACGTCTCCGTACTGCTGGCACATCAGTCGCGCCTGCTGTACCAGTGGCATGCATCGGTAATTGAAGTTGATCGCGTGAATCACACCCGACTCGCGAGCCAGCCGCACCAGCTCACGGGATTCACCCGAATCCATTGCCAGCGGTTTTTCGCTGATAATTGGCTTCCCAGCCGCCATCGTTGCCTTATTGACTGGGAAGTGAAGATGGTTTGGCGTGCAATTATGAACGACCTCCACATCCGGATCGGCAATCAAATCCCGGTAGTCACCATACGCCTTCGGAATCGACATCGCATCGGCTTTCGCTCTCGCCAAATCGGCATCCTTTTCAGCGAGCGCAACCACTTCGACAAATCCGAGCCGCCGGATAGCCTCCACGTGCGCGGGACCTATAAAACCAGTACCTACAACGCCTGCTTTGATTGTTTTCATGGCAGTTTAAGGGAAAAGACGGGTAGAGCTTAAACGTAAAAATGAGAATATAGACAAGTAGCAAGAAAAATCAAGCACTTGCCAATAACCCTGGCAACAAACCGGACCGATCGGTAGGATTCATTTTATGAACGGGATTGACTGTTGAAAACAGGCATGGGATGGTCATGGTTCCTGGGCCCGCAGTAGCCGGATCCTCGACTGGCCGACCGATCCTCTGTGAAATTCGTTCTCCCCAGGAGACAAG